>JABSOG010000254.1 GCA_013216025.1 Algicola sp.
ATGCACATCCCATTAACTTTGAAATTTAAAGTTGTTAATTGTATAAGCTTGCTATGATAAATGTGTTACATTGAAATGATAATTTGTAAGAGACTTAGAATTTTTCCTGGTAATATATAATGATGCCCTGTGGTGATCATTCGTAGTTTTATGCATATATGAATAGAGATTCTAGAGTATTTAATATTTGGTTTGTGACTTTGTCCACAAAAACCCTCTTGGTTATAGCTTTTGAATAATGGGTGACAGGGCTTTCAATATCTGTATGCGTATTATTCGATAGATGCACCTTATAAATTGCCTGACGATCCAAGCACCGAGATGTTAAATATTTGGAATTCAGCGCAGGTGATCTTCAACATTGCAGTGGATGAAATGCGTCATTTTCGCTGGGCCAATCAAGCGCTTAAATTGCTTGGTGCCCCCATCACGGTTGACCGTGCCACCCTGCTAGGTCGCAACCTTAAAGTGCCATTTTACCTGCAAAGTATGAACTGCGAACAGCTGCAATGGTTTATTGATGTTGAACGCCCCAGCAAAGACACCTCCGCCGGACTCGATGGCATGTATGTGGGTTTGCTGCGTTCGGTCAAGCAGGTGCCTGATGATGAGATAGACGCGACAACCAAACGCCTAATTGTCGAAATCATGAAACTGATCATCGACGAGGGTGAAGACCACTATGTACGCTTCAGCAATGCCGAGCTGAACCTGTCGCTTTACACCATTCAAACTAAGGGCCAAACGCCGCCGAAACCCGAAGTTAAAGGTGCACGAGATGATTACCCTAACTGGTTAAGAGGCGGTGCCTGGTTTGAAGATGCAGCAAATCCCAATGCGGATATACCGATTGATACGCAAGTGGGCAATCCAAAAGTTGAAACCACAGGTGATGCACACATTTTGCAATTGCAAAGTGATGCCTTTTATTATGGCCTGTTGACCACCCTGACCATTGCTTTTGCCTTGCAGGATGACAAATACAGCGGCGCGGCTTTACGTCAGGCGATCACCATGATGTTTGCGATGAACAAGTTGAACTTTGAATTGGCCAATCTTGATGCCACACCGTTGTTCACTCTGCCACCCCAGTTTGCAGCCGACCCGACCTTTCAAACCACGGCATCGGCCAAGCTGTTATTGCAAAGTGCCAAAGACAAGTTGACAGCGGCGGGCGTCGACCTTGATATTCACATTGATGCAGGGCCGCATCAGGGCACGATTCAAGCGGTATTTGATTACTTTGAAAAGGTTTGTGATTACTTTGATGATAAGTAAAACCGTCGATGTCGATATCATTGGTGATGGCATCGCAGGCCTTGCCTGCGTTGGGGCACTGCACCAATTGGGTATCCCGTGTCGTTGGCTAATTGACCGTGACAGCGCAGCAGGTTTTTCACCACAATTGGTGTTGAACGATGTTGCGCTGTCGTTGCTCAATGATTTGTTTCCCGGGGTTGATTTATCGCTGGGTCATAGATTAGATCAGCGTTTGGTGGTATGGGACAGTCCTAACGTTGACACGATAAAACAACAGTCATTGAGCATTCACCAAGGTCAGCTCAGGCAAGTACTCAGTGAATACCTTGCTGAGCATGGAATTAAACCGCAACGGGTTGATTTTAACCAGATGCCGCAACCGGGCAAATGGCAGATTTGGACCCAGCGAAAACCCTTGGCAGGCTTTTTAGACAAAACCCAAATCAATCGCCATCGATTATCCTCGGGTGAACGAAAAATTCATGCAGCTTCAGTGAAACTGTCTCATCACTGCCAAAAAAGTAGCTATGTGGTCGAATCTGCTGATGATGGCTGGATGATCCTTATTCCTCACAATCTGCAACAGGGCACGTTGCAGTGGTGCAGCCCTGCGACCACTGAACCTGACGACTGGCTTGAACAAAGCAAGCTGATTGCACCACAGATCAGTAGATTAAATGACGAACGGTGTTTTAACGTTGCCCCCTCTATTGCGCTGCCGATGTGTGGGCAGTCTGATGACGGTGGTTGGATAGTTGCCGGAGAACAGGCGGCGAACCTAGATCCAATCAGTGGCGAAGGCACGCCGTTTTCACTGCGCAGCGCAATTTTAGCGGCGGCGGCCATTGAGGCGATAAGAGACAAGCGAATCGATGCCATGGACGCACTTTTACATTATCAATCTCGAATAACCAAAACCTTCATCGAACATTTGAAAGGCTGTCTTAGTTATTATAATGACAGCTTTGGCCACCACCCCAACTGGCAAGACGAATTGGCTCGCACTCAATTTTTAATAGAGCAGCTTGAAACCGTCACCCAGCCAGATCAATGGATTGAGAAATACAAAATGGTGGATGGGCGGCTAATTCGAATTAACAACAAAAAAGGCATCTAATAATGAGCAACAATTACAGCAAAATCCGTTTTATCGGATTCGCTATTCCAACAACGCCCGCGCAAGTGGTCGGCATTGGCGACATCAACGGCGCAGGCATGGTGGCGGGCACGTATTTAGGTGACGCCGACACCCAAACCGATATAACAAAACGCATCGCCATTATGAAACATGCGGTAGACACCGCCAAAAGTGCACTACCTACCGGTGAGACAGATGTGGTCAACGTTTTTGTCGCACCTGAGTTTTATTTTCACGGGTTAGAAGGCCCTTACGTTTACGCTGAGCAAGAGGATGATCCTATAGACTTCATGCAACAGTCGTTATCCACTGCATTCAACGCAACCGACTACTCTAATTGGACTTTTATCTGCGGCAGTGTCATCACCGCTTTGGTGAAAAACATCGATGTGGTTTACAACTCTAATTCGGCAACAACGCGCAACGCTGTGGTGCAAAATCTGGCTGAACAGTGGCAGGCTTCATTTGGTCCACTGCAAGATGTGATATTAGATATGCTGGTGAACTTTATCAAAAACTGCCATTCGTATCCCAATTGCGAAATACGTGATCGCAGTGTAATAGTCAGTAATATTCCCATTAGAACACCACAGGTTGATGACCCAACTAACTTGATGGCGACAGAAAAATACTACGTCTCCAACGAAGATTTATTGCTGTACGATGTGACGGGCAAAAACATTGTCACCGAACAGATGAGCGCCTACCCAGTACTGGATTTGTCTGGCGGTGATGCCAAACAAAGCGCCTTCGACCCCTATGCCATTTTCAGACAAAATGACATTAACCCCAGCAACCCCATTGGCACAACGGTGACAGATTATGGAGTAGAAATATGTCTGGATCATTCTGATGTTCGGTTACGTCGAAATATCGACAACGAACCGTCGGTCATTGGCGGCATACACGTACAACTGATCCCTTCGTGCGGCATGCAAATTCATTTACCCAGTGTCGCCACCGATGAAAATGGATTTGTGTTTAACTGTGACGGCGAATATGTGTTGAATGACCAAAACAGCGGTCAATCGGTTATTAGCAACGTCGACTGCCTGTATGCCAATTACACCGACAGCAGTAATTCACAGTATCAGGCCCACTCCCAACTGGCGCGGGTTGATGTTGGTGCGGTAGGCGGCGATCCCAATGCTCCGGGGTCAAGCAATGCCACCTTACAAACACTCGACGCAGCTGACATTACAGTGATACCAGTGCCCGACAAAAATGGATTATCAATTAATGACTTTTATGCCGGTGGTCCCGGACAAATTCATATTTATGGTTTGAGCAGTGGGTATACGCTTTATCCGGAGTAGGAGCGAGCTCCAGCTCGCGATTTTGGCCAACGGGGAGCGCCTCCCGGACCAAATATCTATGAGGTTTCGCCTGAGTGTTGAAATGGCTTCGCCATTTATCGCGGCACGGAGGCCGCTCCTACTAATGAGGCCGGAAATACCGCCCAGTCAAGGTACTTCCGCAATACCCCAATGAAGCAGAGCTAGAGCGAGAAGCAAGGCAATAGTTGGCAACCGCACTTTTAATTTGAATGCCATCAGTCAGTGCCTCAATGAGCCAATATTGGTCTTCAGGGCGGTTGTTGCTACGGGTTGCATCCCGGGTATATTGAAACACTTCGCGCCCGTAAGTGCCGTTGCCACAGCAATATCCCTGCAATTCCATGACTTTTTGGTTGGCATCACCATCGGCGTCTGTATTGATGGCTTGCACTATATAGCCACGAGAGGTTGGCATATCGTTGCTGTCATAGTCTATCGCAGCATCGATTATGGCGAACTGCTGATCACTGCCGCCGTCACAAGAGCTGAAATGCATGTCGGCTTTGTTTGATGTGCTGTTGCCCTCTACTGCCAAACAATAGATGCCATTGGGTTTGCTGCTGGTGACTGTGCTGGTGCCCAATGACATAACTGGCGGCACAGCCGTGTTGCCCACATCATTGTCGGCCAGTCTGCCGCTGTAGGCCCATGCCGGATTACGGTCGCCACTGGTGCCATCACCCCTACCTCGCTGGATAAAGAAATCACGGTATTCGCTCACACCTGGTGTATTGCCGGCATCTACGCCATAAGTCATCGACAAGCGGCCTTTGCTCATGATGTCGGGTCCATGGGCATGAACAGCGTAGCTTTTGCTCCACAAGCAATACATCACAATGTGGTCTTTCATCAAATCGGTGAAGTTTTTTGGTGCGTCGACGCTGTACGAGGTTCCAATTGAGAATATTCTAGGCGCAACAAATGCTTTGGCGGTGATGTTGACCACGTCAAGATAGTCTCGCAACTCCTGATTGTCGTTCGGCAATGGATCAAATAATACCACCATAACTTTACCTTTGAGTTCACCCAAAGTTGGCCAACCGGCAGCGGCTGCGGTTCGTAAGCTCGAATAATTGCCTTTTAAATCAGCCGGTGTGTACAACAAGTCGCCGAGTTCCCGCTCAAGCAGTTGATCGAGACCAAACGCCGAGTGGTTGAAATCACTGGTGAAGGGTTTAAGTGCGTCATCTTTGAGTTCGATTCGCAAAGTGATCAGGTGGTGATTCGGATAGTCATCATGAAACTTTTTAATGGTTTGCAGGCAATGCGACAGGTTTGAAGTGGTACTACTGCTGTTGTGCGCCCTGCAATTCGAATAAGTGTCGCTTTTGGTGTGTTTAACCGCCCAGTCATTTTGATTGTCACCACCAATCACGCCGGTCGGGTGAATGTCTAGCTCAATGTCGGTGGTATCGTTTTTAAGAATATCGTACAGCGTGGTTTCGTCTTTTATGTAGCTGTTATGCAAACCCCACTGAAACCAGCGGTTTAAGGGGGTGTCATCGCTACTGCCGATTTTATTAATCAACACGCCGTTATAGACATAATCGCCATATTCGCCGTTATGGATGGTCAAACCCACTCGGCCAGATTTACTGTATTTGTAAAATTGTTCGAATTTGAACCCGGTGGTGGAGGTCAAGGTCACCAGTAAAAAAACCGCTTTAAGTAAATGAATACTGTTGAATTTCATTATCGCTATACTCCAACCTTGTCGGTTTGGGTGAATATGTAAACAGAGAATGCCATCTATTTAAATAGTTATTCTCTTTTTGTTAATAATTTTGTAACATTTAATCTCCATCTCAATATATAACCATTTGGTCAGGTTTGCAAGCGAGCGGCAGATTTTGCTAAGTGATCGTACCAGCAAATGATTGCTGCTGAACAAACCGATATATCGTATGCAATGACAAACTTGACCGGCAACACTGCATTATGCACAATGCAGGCTTATCCAACCTTTAATGAAGCAGCCCATTTTTGTGAATGAATCTAAAAGCAACACCCAGTTAATCTTGCTCGCTTTATTGTCGATTTTTTTAATGAGTTTTGTGCCGGTGCTGGTCAAAGGCATTGCGGCTAACGAGATCACCATTGGCATCGTTCGTTTGGCTATTGGCGCATTAGGCATTGCGTTTATCGCTAAAGGTAAAAAACAGGCCTTGGTCACCCGTGATACCGTGTGGTGGATGCTGCTGCTTGGAGCGGTTTTCAGTGCCCATTGGTATACCTATTTCAAGAGTTTGAAGATGTCGACGGTATCGCTAGGTGCCATCGGCGTATCCACTTTTGGTGTGTATTTATTGTTGATGAACTGGGTGTTTTTCAAAGAGAAACTAAAATCGGTGGATCTTATCGCGGTTTTTGTCGCCTTTGCCGGGGTGATGCTGGTCACCCCCGATGACGGCATTAACCCCGAGCATTTCGACGGTTTTTTATTAGCGATGTTCAGCGGTTTTTTATACGCCTGTTTGCCCATCATCAACCGTAAAGGTAATCATTTAAGCACCGAACAAAAAGCCTTTGGCCAGTTTGGTTTTGGACTGTTGTTTTTCATCTGGTTTGCGCCATTAGGCAATTGGGAGTTAACCGGCATGGACTGGGGCGGTTTGGTGATCTTGGGTATCGTATGTACCCTCATTGCCCATACGTTGTGGATTAAAGTTAGCAGCGAGCTGCCCAATAGCATCACCGCCACGGTCTATTATTTTTATATCCCCATTGCCATGCTGCTGAGCTTTTTACTGTTTGATGAAGAGCTGGGCTGGGAGAAGTTAACGGGCGCCGGGCTGATTATTTCGGCCAATATTATGGTGGTTTTGTTGCATAAGCGCGCCAAGTAAAAGACTCTTGGCGTTGTAGACCTTCGGTCTGAATACAAAAGAACAATAAAACTTCAAAAACCTTTTCCCCGACAGCTTTAGCTGTATTTATTTCATTTCGGCAACCAAATAGACACCTTCAACCCGCCACCATCACGGTTATTAATCGCCATTTTCCCCTCGTGGGCCTCAACGATTTCGCGGCACAGCGGCAAACCCAATCCCGTGCCGGTTTGTTTGGTGGAGTAAAACGGCAACAGTGCACTTTCTAATACTTTGTCTGACATACCACTGCCTCGGTCGGCTAGTGTCAGCATAAAATGTTTGGGGTGTTCTACTACTTGCAGGGTGATTTTGTCTATGGCCGAACCTGACTCGGTAGCGTTTTTGATTAGGTTGATCAACACCTGTTCCATCTGTGCCGGGTCTATATCAACTTCGCCTTCGGGCAGCGAACCAACAAGCCAAAAAGATTTTTGCTGCATCAATCCATCAATGTAACTTTGCCATTTCACTGGCTTTAGCTGCGGCATCGGCAGCCGTGAGAACTCGGCGTAACCTTGAATAAAACCATTGAGATGTTTTACTCGGTCTTGGACAGTGTTGAAAATCAGATTGAGTTTTTTGTCGCCTTTGGCCAGTAATTTACCCGAGTGCGCCATTGATGAAATAGGGGCCAGTGAGTTATTGAGTTCGTGACTAATCACCCTAATCACTTTTTTCCATATCGCCACTTCTTGACGGTTGAGTTCGCGAGTCAGTTGTTTAAACAAATACAGGCGGTGATGTTTGGCATTTAGTAAAAACTGGCTTTGTGACAGGTGATAAGTTTGGTCTTCGTCTTCACCGCTGATGCTGAACAGGCCATCTTTGCCAGACTTTACTGCCTGTATAAGGGTGTCTGGTGCCACTTCGATCAGCTCGTGAAAGTTCATGCCTTCGCAGCGGCGACCATTGTTGAACAAGTGCCGGGCGGCAATGTTACTGTATAAAATACGCTGTTTTTCGTCGGTCAATATCATTGACAATGGCGAGCTTTGGATGACTTTGTCGAGTAACAATTCGCGCTGGTAAATCGATTGTCTTTCCTTTCTCAGTATTTCGCCCACTTGGTTGTATAAGGCGGCTAAACGGCTTAATTCATCACTTTTGTCTTCAGGTAATGAGATGCTAAAATCGTTGTCTTTGAAGTTCAGCAAACCGGTTTCCAGTGCACCAAGCATGTAAGACATTCGGTTGGTCGCAATGCCGGTCAGGGTCAAACCTACCCCAAGACAAACAACGGTGACACCAGCGACCCAATAGCCAAAATAGGAGATTTCAAATTCAGCAACCACCAGTAAACATGACACCATCGCTATTAGCAACAGGATCACTGTGGTGACAATCAGGTAAATTCGCTGTTGCAATGTCATCAGCGCGAAATGCCGTGTTTGTCCATGCGCCGGTAAAACGCCTGCCGACTGAGCCCCAGCGATTTTGCCGCACGGGCAATTACACCATCAGCTTGATTAATGGCTTGCAGAATATCGTCTTTGTCAGGGTCGACGAAGGTTTTTACAGCTTTTGTAGGAATGACATGACTCAAACCAAAATCTTCAATCGTCAGCTTGGCACTTTTGGCCAATACGGTGGCACGTTTGACCGCGTTTTCAAGCTCTCGTACATTGCCAGACCAATCATGGCTGAGCAAAACGGCTTCCAAGTCGTGTGACAATTGAAACTGTGATCCGGCAAAATGTTGTGCCAGTGGCATGATGTCGTCAGGTCTTTGATTCAATGGCGCGAGTTTCAATTCGATGACATTAAGCCGATAAAATAAATCTTCTCTGAATGTACCTGTGGCAATATCGTCACGCAAATTGGCGTTGGTTGCGCTGATGATCCGCACATTCACTTTGCGGGTTTGGGCAGAACCCAAGCGTTCGAACTCGCCCGTTTGTAACACCCTTAATAATTTGACCTGTCCGGCCAATGGCAGGTTGCCAATTTCGTCTAAGAACAAAGTGCCGCCATCAGCGGCTTCAAACCGGCCAATTCGAGCTTTGCCTGCGCCGGTAAAAGCACCTGCTTCGGCGCCGAATAATTCTGCTTCGAGTAATTCGCTGGGTAGTGCACCCACATTCACTTTAACAAACGGCTGATTTTTACGGTTGGAATTAGCTTGAATGATTTCGGCGATTTTCTCTTTACCTGCGCCATTGGGGCCGGTGATAAGCGCGGCGATATCAGAATGCGCAACTTGCACTGACATTTCAATCAGGGTTTGCATCGCGCTGCTTTGATAAATCAAACCACACAGGTCATAACCTGATACCGCTTCCCTCGCCCGCTGGTTTTGCAGATGCATACGCTGGTTTTGTTTGCGCAAGTCGGCCATTTCAAGCAGGTTTTTCACCGAGATCATCAGCTTGTTGTCGTCCCAGGGTTTGCCGAGGTAATCGGCAGCGCCTGCCCTGACTAGCTCGACGGCCATTTCGAGTTGGGTCCATGCGGTGAGCAGAATAATGGGCAAGTCGGGTTGAAGTTGACGCAGCTGGTAATAAAGGGCTTTGCCTTCTTCACCAGAGGTGGTGTCTTGGGTGAAGTTCATGTCTTGGATCACCAACCCGATGGGTTGCTTTTGAACAATGCTCATTGCCTCGGCTGGGGTGTAGCAGCTGATGGAGTCAAAGTCGTGGATGCTCAGCAACAGCTCTAGGGCTGTGCAAACGGTGGGGTTGTCGTCGACGATTAATATTTTGTCCATGGTTTCTTTTTCTTTGGGGCCTACGGCCTGCCCTATGGGCGAAAGTCAAAAGATCTCAACACGGAGCCACGGAGGCACGGAGAAAGAAAGAGAAAAGCAAAAACAAATAAATTTAGGACTAACAAACTTTTTGTCTTTTTCAGCCTTTCTTGTTTTAGATCTTTTCCTCTTTCAGTCTCCGTGGCTCCGTGCCTCCGTGTTGAAGCTTTTAATCTTTAAATCTCTAACGAGTCGCGATAGCCGGTGAAATCTGGGCGGCTTTTAAAGCGGGTACCAGTACGGCCATTAGGCTGACCAGCAATATACCAAACATTGTGCCCACCACGTAAGCGTTATTTAACTGGCTCACGCCGTACTCCTTAACCAAGAAGTAATTCAGCACCATTGCCAGCACGCAACCTAGCGAGATACCCACCGCCGCCATCAGGCAGTTTTCGACCAAAAAGTAGCGGGTAATGTCGAATTTACTGGCACCCAATGCTCGGCGTATACCAATTTGTTGGGTTCTTTGGTTGACTGAAAACGATGACAAACCAAAGATGCCGACCACGGTAACAAACAACAGC
>JABSOG010000255.1 GCA_013216025.1 Algicola sp.
CCCATATTACAGTTACGGCGAAGTACTCGAACATGTTGGCGATCATAAAAACGCAGCAAAAATGTATCAACAAGCATATGCTATCGGCACCAACAAATCTGAAGATGCCTACACTATCGCCATATACCAGCGCAATCTGAAACGTGCCGAGGCGATGGTAAAACAAATGAAGCTGTGATTTTGAGAGACCATCATTGAAAACGCTATTGCTGCACTTTTTGACATTGCTATTGGGTTTGGTTGTTCACCACAGCCACGCCCAAAGCGATGTGGTGCCAACCTACAAAGGCGACGAAATTGACCTAACCACCTTCAAAGTGGCCACCTTGTACAAAGGTGCTGACAAGCGCCTTGTCGCGCAGAGGTTAAACATAACCGGCATTGCCGACTTAGTCAGGCTTGAGTCTAACCAATGGCACATCACGGTGGCATTCAACGCATCAAAAGCGGTGATTGATGAACGCGATATTTGGTTACAGTTACGCAGCAATATCAGTGCCGCCGAGATTCATATCAACGGCCATCACTTATTCAGCAATGGCATTGTCGGCACATCAAAACTCAATGAGACCACTGGCCGCTCGATGGTCAGGCAATTTATCCCCAGAGCATACTTGGTCGATGGTCGCAATAACCTAACGGTGCGGTTTTCTAATTTTCACCACCAACATGGCGCATTATTTCGCGACTTGTCCATCGGCAACCTGACCGAACTGAGCCTATATTCAAATGTGATGTCCATTGCGCCACTGGTGTTTTCAGGCATATTTTTGTTCGCCATCTTTGTCAACCTTGCCCTATATTTTTCACTCAATCGCAAAAAAGTCTTTGCTTTATTGGCCACCACATTTTTATTCAACTTTGTGCTGATGGCCATCGAAACGATGTATTGGAACGGCCTGCTCAACACCGTAACCTTGGCCGACAGCTACACATTAAGGCGAACCATCGAAGCGCTAATCTATTTTTGCTTGATTGGCATCATCCATTTTGAGTTTGAACTGACCACCAAACACCTCTTGGGCGCTATAACGTTGTTTGCGGCGGCATTACTGCCGGCCATGTTATTCCGGTGGCCGGCCGCGTTGGTGTTAGGTGTTGTGGCACTGGGGTTTGCGGTGTTTGGCATGATCAAAAAGCCCGGCACAAACCACGTTATTCTGGCATCGTTGCTGATCATCACGCTGTTTAATGTACTCGACGAATTCAACCTTATCGAACAATACGACTTTGTATTCAGCCACCCGTTAGTGACCTCGGTGGTGTTTAAACTCGATAATTTGGGCATGATAGTGTTCGCCTTGTTGATGATATTCAGCTCGGCCAAAAACATTTGGAATAAAACTCAAGCCCTCAACCAAACCCAGCTCAAACTGGCCAAACTTGAATACCAATTTGTCCAAAAACACATTCAACCCCACTTTTTAATGAACTCGCTGATGTCGTTGCAGCAACTGGTCAACAAAGATCCCGAAACCGCCGGTGAAATGATTGAAGCCCTGTCAGAAGAGTTTCACTTACTCACCATAATGAGCAAACAAAAACTGGTGCCAATTCAACAAGAAATCGACATGTGCCATACCCACCTTAAAATCATGAGCATTCAACAAAGGGCCCAGTATCAGCTGAAAGTACAAGGCATAAACGGCGACGAGCAAATCCCGCCTGCGATTTTTCACACCTTGGTCGAAAACGGCATTACCCACGGTTACTCGGGCAACGAAAGTGCCGCCTTCCTGTTAACAAAAGAAAGCACGGCAACAGGTATGTCTTATAAATTGTTTAACAATGGTAAAGTGACCCCGAGATCAGGCAAAAAAGAGTCTGCTGGATCTGGGCTAAACTACATCAAAGCCCAGCTCGAAGCTTGGCGGCCCGGCCAATGGACACTCACAGCAGGCGAAGTAGAAGGTGGTTGGGAAACAGTAATAAAGGTGAACGAAACGATATGAACATCCTGATTGTAGAAGACGTAACCCTAGTCGCCGAACGTATAGAAGACTTGTCGCTAAAGCACTTTGAACAAGCCAAAGTGACTATCTGCTACACCCTGACGTCGGCCAATGCAGCCATTTTAGACAACGAATACGACTTGATGTTTTTAGACTTAAACGTCAACGGCGAAGACGGCTTTGAGCTATTAAAACTGGCCGCTGCCTCATCATTTAAAACCATCGTGATCACAGCCACGCCAGAAAAGGCCGCACTGGCTTTTGATTATGGCGTACTAGATTTTGTCACCAAGCCGATTCTAGAAAAGCGCTTTAAACTCGCCACAGAACGCTATTTAAATGACGAATTCAGCCAACGCGAACAACTAAAATACCTATCGATAAAAACCAAAGGGCAAGTACGACTACTACCACTCGACACCATCGAATTAATCAAGGCCGATGGCAATTATGCCAACATTGTTACCACCGACCAAGCCAGTTACCTACACGACAAAAGCTGCGACAAGCTGCTTAAAACCCTACCCGGTTACTTCATTCGAATTCACCGCTCGTATATTGTTCCGCAGAACAAAATCAGCAAAGTGATTAAACACGGCGGGGGTAAATACAGTGTTGAATTGACCACAGGTCAGCAGGTGCCTTTGAGTCGTGAGGTTTATAAGCAGAAGTTTGGTTGAATAAGTTACTTTCGCCAAAAGGACTCAAAGAACTACATGGAGATATGCAAAGCTGCACTTTGCCTGCCCTGCAATACACGTATAATCTCTACTTGTTGAGATTCAAATTGATAAAACACGTTATGATTTTTGACTGGTAGGCATCGGATCCCGGGCAGTAATTCATTGCGAACAGCACAGCCCTGCGGATTGCTTTGTAAGTAGCTGAATTTGGATTTGATATGGAAAAGATATTTTGTGGCGCGAACCACACCCCAATTACCTTTGCCATAATCGTAAATGTTTTGCAGGTCTTCTTTTGCAGCAGGCGAAATGACCAATTTATTCGTCGTCATTTATAAAACCTAGCGAATGATATCTTGAAAGAAATTATCCAGCTCAGCTTCTGACCCTATTGCTATGCCTTCTCCACGACTTAGTTGATCAGTGCCTTCTTTCAATTGTGCCCTGAGCTGTTGTAATTTCAATTCTTTTACCCATTCATCATGAGTATCCATAAAGCGCAACGCTTCGCGGACCACTTCGCTGGCATTGTTGTACAAGCCCCCTTCAACCTTAGCTCTTACTCGTGACTCCAATTCTGGTGTAAGCGAAATATTCATCTTTTGAGCCTTCTTAACCTTATCAATAAGGTCACAATCTCACCGATAACAAAGATTGTCAAGGCTTGTTATTCTAGTTTACATTAACTTGAAGTGGCCATTGGGGTTCTACCCTTTTTACAGTGTCGACCGCTGGATCATTACAACAACTAACTTCGTTCAGGGTCGCTGCTGACAACCCAATTGCCAGCAGCGCACTGAGCGTTAAACCCATAACCAACCAAAAATACCTGCCGTGACCGAAGCATAAAGCAAGGCATCGAAGAAGAACTTGACGATCACCGACCAACCTCGACCGAACCAAACGGCGTCTTGAACAAAGGCGGCTCCATAAGCCAGCCAGGTCACAATAAACACCAATCGAAAGACCTCCATATAATGGCTGTCGGCGGTTAAGGTGAATGTGGCGATGTAGGCAATGAGTATGGCGACTATCACGTTTTGGATGAAGGAGAGGATTAACTTCTTACCCATGGCAAGGCCATTTGGCAACACAGTGACGAATGCAACGGGGCCTTCAATCCATTTTTGCTTAACTTCGGGCGAATTCATGTCTTGGGAGCCGGCAAAAGGCATACTGTACAAACCGGGTTTAAGATTTTGTTCTTTGATGGCAGCGCGCGCCTTATCTTCGTCGGTAAAGGCAGCATAATCAGATTTGTGATGGGGCATCACTGTCCAAACGAGGGCGCTGACGATCCAAACCGCGACCGCACTGAGCAAAATAGGCAGCCATAACAGGGTGATTGTTAGCATTATTTTTTCCTTTGATTTTTATTAGTGAGCACCAAGCATAATAACAAGTAATGGAAAAAACAAACACGACCGGTAAAGCCTATAGATGATTACTAGAGCACCGACCGATTATAAATGGAAACTGCACGGTTTTAGAGAAAAGCGATCCACACGGAGGGGCAGACAGAGTCACGGTGGCCACGGAGGAGGTCAAAAGAAAAAATTCTGGAAAAAGATCACTAAAACAAATCCAAAATTAGCTTGTTTATGTTGCCTTTGCATTTTTTGTTTTTTCTCCGTGGACACCGTGGCTCTGCGTCCCCCTCCGTGTGGATCGCTTTTTTTCTTCTATTTTAGAATCAACACTCTGAAAAATTATAATTAATACATAACCTTACACCGAAGTACCTAAATATAACAAATCACCTCTCTAGGTGCTTGTCCGAAATCAGAGCGAGTTCAATTCTCGGATAGGCACCTAAGCCTTCTGTTAAGATAACATTTCGTAGGCGAGCATTTTGACCCGCCTTAAATAATAGGAGCAGTATGAAAATCAGTCATCTCTTAGTGGCCTTTGTTGCCTTGGCTTTATCTTGTTCTACCATCGCCAGAGAAAATACTCAGGTTTACAAAAACGAGATAAGAGCCGTTGTTGAAAGTTTTAGACTGGCCATAATCAACAAAGACAAAGCCACCTTCAAATTGCTCTTTTACAGCGACAAAATCCCCTGGATCCCCGTATTCAGTGATGAAATGGTTGCCGAACAACGCAAAACCAAAGCTGATTTTCCCCGTTCAGTCGATTTTGGCCAGTTTGGCCCGCCTGAAAACATGATATCCGACAAAGAAAAACAAGAAGAGAAAATGTCTGATATCAAAATTGAAACCGACGGTTACCTCGCCTCGGTGCATTTTAAATACAGCGACCACCGCAATGGCGTTAAAAAGGCGTTTGGTACCGAGGCCTGGGATTATTTGCAATCAACACAAGAGAATCACAAATGACCCGTTACGCCTTTTCATTACCAGCGGTTGTTTTTAAACACTTTTTTAGCGCCTGCTTGACCTTTATTGCTTTGCTGATATCGCCAGTTGGTATGGCGAGCAAGAATGAAATCAATCCTCTGCATTTTACCTCAGGCAACAGTGCCCAGTGGGTAGCCCCTGATTATGTCTATACTGACCACCCTTTTAATGTCGATATTAACCTGATGTTCGATGGACACCGCTACGAAATACAAACACAAGGCGTCAACATGAATGACACATTCACGGGGATTAGCGGGGTCAACAACACAGGAGAATTGCGATTAACCAAGTCCAATGACAACCACAGAACGGCGTTAATCATCAAAGCCAACACGTCAGGCGAGTTACGTTATCAATATTGGGTTGATGAACAATTAATTGACAATCAGGCAGCAGCTAGTCAGTTTTTAACCCGGGTTTTACAGCAAACACTGGCCAACGAGCAACACTTTAAACAACAGGTAGAACAAAGTATTACCACCGCTTTGCGTAATACCAGCGGCCATACAGCCAAACAAGATGAAGCCATCAGCCAAATGTTGTCGCAAGTGCCGACATTTAACGCGGCAGACAACCCTACATCGCTGGAGAAACAGAAAAAGCCATGATGGAAAAGGTCCTTATTGAACGCTTTCTCCAACCCAAAGCGGATTTTAGTTGGATACTGAACAAAGCGTGATTTAGCGCGGGCTTAATGACTGTTTTATATCCAGCAGCTATTCTTATCAGTACCTGCTGGTAAAAATAGAAGACGATGTGTTGAACGTTGTAAAATGGCTGCCCAATCTGTTATTGCTGCTTTTCTTTGGAAACGTGAATGCCTGCGTCAAAGAAATACGCCTCGCTTCAATCGACTATCCCCCCTACTATGGCAAAAGTTTAAAAAACTACGGGCCAATAATTGAGTTGATCACCCAAGCCTACAAAAATACCGGTTATAACGTTAAAATCATATTTTTACCCTGGGCCAGAGCAATATCATGGAGTAAAAGTGGCGAAGTCGACGGCATCGTTGGTGTTTGGTACTCAACTCAACGCGCAACCTATCTTCACCATTCAATGCCTATCTATCCCAATACAGTGGTTTTTTACAAGCGTAAAAATACCGACATCTCCTATAAGAATTTTTCCGACCTAAAACGACAAGGTTACACACTGGGCAGCGTCAGGGGATATGTTCACCCGGTAGGACTTGAAGAATCGGGTATAAAAATACTGTATGTAAACGATGATTACCAAAGCTTTAAACTCTTAAGCAAAGGACGCGTCAGTCTTATTGTCGCAGACAAGGATTATGCGCATTATATGTTGGCCCAACCGGCATTAAGGGAGTATGCGCAAAACATTCAGTGGATGGCGCCGGTTTTAGAAATGCGACACCAACATCTGGGCATTTCTAAAGTGACCAACAACGCTCAAAAGAAGCTGACAGATTTTAATCGAGGTTTACAGATGCTTAAACAAAATGGTGAATTTGCAGTTATCTTGAAAAAACATAAACTTGCACCGTCAACTCATCAGTGACACCCGCTAATTTAAGACACTGTCAATCTTCGACAGAAACAATTTCACATCAAAGGGTTTGGTTATGTAACCTTTAAAACCGGCGTTCATTGCCGCTTGAATGTCCTCTTGCATTGCTTGGGCAGAGACTGCGATCACGGGTATGTTGCGGGTTTCTCTGAATGTCTGAAGTTCTCTAAAAGCGGTGATGCCATCCATTTGGGGGAGCTGTATATCCATTAAAATTAAATCGGGCAGCTGCGTTCTGGCCAGTGCTATGCCATCTTTTGGGTTGACGGCGCTGAGGAATTTAACTTGTGGCTCTGCTTGTAATATTTGTTTAACCAAAACCAGGTTACAATGATTGTCTTCTATATACAGTATTTTCCTGCCTGTAGACTCGCGGCCTTCTTTTAAGACAGTCAAAGCCGTGCCAGCAGCCTCAATGTCTAACGATTCTCTATTGCCTTTTGGTAGTATCACTTTAAAGCAACAGCCATTACCCGATTCACAGTTTGCTGCTATCGACCCGCCTAACAGCTCTACCAGCATTTTACATAAGCTAAGGCCTATACCGGTTCCTTCAATACCGGTAAATTCTTGTCCCAGTCGATTAAAAGGCTCAAATAGTGCTTCAATATCTCCGCTGTCTATGCCAGGACCTGTATCACTGACACTAAACCATATCTCGTCATTGCCTGACTCGCCTCCATCGATAGTGATAGAACCTGCTTTGTCATTATATTTAACGGCGTTATTTAAAAGGTTAAGTATGATTTGGTTGAAAGCTGTTTTATCTGCTCTGATAAAAAAGTCATCGTGTAATGAAAGCTGATTTAAAATAGTAATTTTTCTTTGTTGTGCAGACGGTTGTATTTGAGCAATCAATTTACTGATGAGCAAACTGGCGTTTAAATCTTCTTCAGCGACACAGAACTTGCCCGCTTCGATTTTGCTTAAATCCAATATCCCATCGACCAATTTCAACAAATGATTGCCAGCATCCAAAATATGGCCGATGCCAATTTGTCGTTGTTCAATACTTTGATCCGGGTTTATTTGCATCAGTTGACTGAAACCCAAGATGGCGTTTAATGGCGTACGCAATTCATGACTCATTCTTGAAAGAAACTCTGATTTCGCCTTGTTGGCCCGCTCTGCTTCTTCTTTTGACTTTGCCAAATTCACCTGGCTTTGGATCTTTTCAGTGACGTTCACAGATGAACCGGTGATAGATATCACCTCTCCCGCCTCATTTTTTCTTTGTACAGAGAATGTCGAAAGGTACCAGACAGGTTGTCCTTGTAAATCGACTAACTCACTTTCAACTTGAATTGATTTTCCGGTGTCAACAACATAATGCAACGCCTCAATTAACGTTTTTTTGGGCCCTTGGGGATAAAAATCAGGTGGATAAGGTCCGCCATAGAGACTTTCAACGTTGCTTAAGCCCAGTTGGCTTTGGCCCGCCGAACTCATAAACACTAATGTAAAACCCGAACCATCCACATTTTTTTGAATTTCTTTGAGACAAATATCAGTGGTTTCAAGCAATGTTCTGTTGGTTTCTTCGCTTTTTATGGTACTGGTGATATCCATAGAATCACCGGTAATATAGATGAGTTCACCTTTTCCATTAAAATAGGGAATTATTGTGGTTCTAAACCAAACGACCTGACCCTCAATTTCAAAACTATATTCAATGGTATTTTCCTCACCTTCAGCGGCACGGCGCATATATTGACTGACGATATCTCGGGTGCTTTTGGGCGCGGATTTAGTGGGAAAAACATGGCCGTAATAAGGTTCAATATTGTTGATTTTTAGTGCCTTCATACCACTTTGACTCATAAACCGCAATTTGAACTGGGGATCAAAAACTTTGTGACAAACCGGCGAAGACTGTACCAGACTTTGCACGTTGGGGTCATCGTTGATGGATTGTAGCATTGCCTGCATAGTGGCTGGTTTCATAACAGTAGATTATCCAATCTTTGTTGTTGAATTAATTATAGATTGGGTTCGATGATAATCAAACAAACCCGGCACAGGTGCACCTGTGCCGGGGTTGATGTCAGCGCAATGGCTTACATGTGTTTGCGACAGAAAATAGTGTCATCAACAAATGATTGACCACCGCCAGTGACCATGCTCAGATCTTCATCAGCGATGATCTGCGCTTGTTCAACGTTGATTTCCAGGTTTTCCAAACTGATTTCAACATTTTGCTCTTGATTGATTTTAGTGTTGTTCATAGTACTTCCTATTTAGATACTGCGGATTGGCTAGGTATAAACGACCGTCCTTTGCCAATCCATCATAAAGGGCAGTCGTATTCTTAAGATGTTTAAATCACAGGCGCTTGCAGCATCAAAATGCTCGGTAATTGATGCGGTAAAGCAAATTTCAACAACTGATAACCAATGCCAGCCAAACCGTCCATCAGGCCCAATTGCTCTATACCTTCTCTGCCCGCCAACAAACCGTTATCGTTCATGCCGCTCAGGTAATCATTTATGTTGGCGTTAAAACGTGACTCGCTCAATTCGATTTGGCCTGACAGCATTAACTGCTGAACAAATTCTTGATTGCCAAAATGACCATGACACAAACCATGGTCTTTAAGCTGTGGTTTGGACAATACATCAGTCGCAGCCCGCCTAATGTCTAGCGTCAGCTCGTTATCAACGATTAAGTCTTGCAACGGTTGTAACTGTTTACGTAACTCTTTCTGTAACAACAGTCGACTGTATCCTATGCCCATGGAGCCATTGCACCAGGCAGTCATCGCTTGTTTTTGTTGCTGGTCTTTGTCATCAAAGCGCAAATCAAGCCAATTGTTTATATCGGGGCAATAACTGCTTTGTTCATGTCTGATCGCTTTTATGGCCACTTGCTGGTAGCTGTCTATGCGACTTTCACTGGTGCCTTCTTTGGAGCTTCCTTCGGTAGAATGTCGATAAAGCCGCATCAACGCATAAGCAATACCGGCGTTACCATGCGAAAAACCATTGAGCACCCGGCCTTTAACTGTGCTGTTGGGCCACCCACCCTTAATCTCACAAAAGTTGTCAACCAAGTGGTCACCAAAGTGACAGGCAATAGCCAAAATCTGGCTGTCGTTGGTCACCTGAAAATACGACAACAAACTCAACACAGCACCGGCACTACCCGACATAATGTCAAAACTATCGTCAGATGCCACCATTTTGGCTAGTTTTTCGCAGAAGATATGTCCAAACGCCAACAGCCATGGCGCTTGCCACAAATGGTAAAGATGCGCAATCAGGTAAACCACCCCACCAAGGCCTTCAAATGCACCGCAATTGAAGGCCTTGGTGGG
>JABSOG010000256.1 GCA_013216025.1 Algicola sp.
TGTCAACCGGGGCAGTTATCAGGGCGACAGCAATGCCGATTGCTTTCTTGATTCAGGCGGCAGCAATGAAACCTGCGACGAAGGCGAGTTTGGCACAACGCGCTCAGACACCTATTTCATCATCGTTAAAGGCTACCGGGGGCAGGGCGTTTCTAATCTGACCTTGTCGGCTGATTACGACTAATACCTTAACTTCTAACTTTTACTTTTAACCGCCCGGCCTTTGGGGTCGGGCGCATCCAAATATTGTCGATTTAACAGGAGAACACCATGAAACGACTGGCTATTATTGCGCTGTCACTTGGCATTATTGCAACGGCTTTGCTGGCGCCTATAAAATCTATTGAGCAGGTAAACAGCACCATTAATCAACCAGCGGCGACATCAACCCCGCTGCTGATAGCCCGTCCAGAGCGGCAACGACAGCGTTTGGTTGTCAGTGCTGGTTTGAGCGAAACGCAGCAAACACAATATCAAGCAGCACTGGTAACGTTTGGCAAGCAGCGTAAACACTTGCTGCAACAACGAAAATCAGTGTCTAGATTGGTCTATAAGGCCCAATTAGAACAAATCAAAGCAGACCATCAACACCAGCTAGCGTCAATCATGGGGCCGCAGCAATATCAGCTGTTTAGCAACAAAATGGCAGACAAGCGTCTGGCGCGAGTTGAACGCCGGAGTCGGCATGTGCAAGCACACAAATACGAGGGACGCCTCGCAAGAAGGACGCGAAACACTGTTATGAAATGACCCTTTATTTATTGGATTTGGTATTGGATTGATAATACGCCTCAACAGCCCTTGGAATAGAATCAAAAGGATTTTGAATATGGCCAGCACCCGGACTAAATTCGAAACGCCATTGCAGATTTATGGGGGCATGAGCCTCAAGCGCGGCTTTGAGTCCATTAAAAGAAGCTGTGATGATCGGATTTTCGTCGCCGCCCAGACTCAAATACAAGAACTTATTTGTGCCCTCTACGCCAATCATATTCCCCAGCTGTTTGGCGGTTTGTCTGACCACCTCAGCATCGTCATACCAAGCGGCTGGGCTAAAGGCGAAATACCCACCAAACAAATCGGGTTTGGTGACCATGGCGTACAACACAAAGCTGCCGCCTGCTGAAAAACCACTGAGTATTCTATTATTGTTCACGTGATAATAATGTTCGACATAAGGGATAACCTCGGTTTCAATAAATTCGAGAAACTTGTCAGCCTTGCCCGGGTTGATGGGTGTCGATTCGCTGGCCGGCAGCGGGTCAATTTCGACTGATACTCTGGCGTAGGGTGGCACCAAATCACGATTACGCGTGCCTTTCCCCCATAAAGTCGGTAACCAAAGATTGGGGATAGCAACCACTATGGCGTCTTCAACATCGTATTGTTGACTCAAAAGCGTCAATGTTTGATCCCAACGTTTTAAATTGAAATTGCCGTCAGACTTGATCACTAATGGATAAGCTTTGTTCCTGTCAAAATTGTGCGGCAGGCGAATAAACAGTTTTCGTGATTCGTTGAGCACTTTAGAGTCGATAGTGACATCGACAAAAGCCGAGGTGTAATGCTTAACGTAGCGATTGGCGGCGAAGGCCGTGGCAGCAATGATAACGATTAGCAATAGAGCAACGGCTGCTTTTATCCATTTGGGGTTGATTGTCACGTTTGGTTTTAGGCCTGTCGTTGTATGAGTAATTGTATGCGGCTGCATGAGTATCAGCACAATATCATACAGTTCAAGGGGTCAGAGATCTTGAAAATTCAATAAACACAAATAAATCAACGCCTTAAAATCAAGGGGCCAGAGTGACTTGTTCTATTAGGCTTATCAACTTGTCTAATTGTCCCTTGACCACCTCATCCAAAGGCCAGCCAATATTGAGGCGAAAATGGTCTTGGTATAAACCCCGGCTGCTGAACGCACAACCAGAACGAATAGCAATTTGGTTCAGTTCACAGCTTTGAGCCAATTTTCGTGCGTCTAATCCGGGCATATGTATCCACAAAACCATACCACCAACCGGGCTTGAAATCACCGCGCTGCTGGGTAGGTGTTCAGTTAAATAACGACGATATTGGTTTGCCTGTTGCAGCAATTGGTTTTTAATGTGACCCAAATGCCGGGTATAGTGACCACTGTTGATAAACTCGGCCAGCCCTTCTTGCAAGGGTTGATTGATACCCATGGTTCGCACCATTTGTTGTTTAACCATGGCACTAAGAAACTGACCCGGTTGGCACCAACCGAGCCGTAACCCCGGTGCCAGTGATTTTGAAACCGAACTGCACCATATCACCCATCCGTGTTGATCCCAGGCTTTGATGGGTAACGGCATCGGCCCTTGATGAGACAATTCTCCAAACACATCATCTTCAATGATGGGCACCTCCATTTGCTGTGCAAACGCCGCTAACCACTGTTTTTGCGTCACACTGAGGTTATGCCCGGTGGGGTTTTGATGATTGGCGGTGATTAAACAGGCCTTTATCACCCCGGTTTCGGCCAATTTTTGCAGTTGGTCGAGGTCGAGCCCCTCAGGGGTGCTGGGCAGTTCAATGACCTGCCTGTCAAGCAGCGCCAACAGCTGCAATAGGCCGTTATAACACGGCGATGTAATTGCAATGGTGTCACCGGGTTTGCTCACGGTTTCGAGCGCTAGTGCCACTGCATCAATACAACCGCTGGTGATCATCAGTTGTTGGGGTTGCACCGTTAACCCCTGTTTCGAAAAATGTATCGCCAGGGTTTCTCTGAGTGTTTGGCTGCCTTGTGGGCCGCCATACAAAAATTGGCTGTTGTTTTGCTTGCGCATCACCCGATTAATGCAGCGTTGCAATGGCTCAGCTGGAAGCAATTGGGGGCTTAACTGAGCAGTACCAAAAGGACTGTTTCGAGCGTTTTTTAAGGATGAATAAGGTGATGACAAGGTCTGAGTCAAAGCCGTGACTTCACTGTTAAATTGGATGAATTCGATGGTTTTATCGGCTTTAAGCGGCAAACTGACGTAAAACCCCGATTTGGCCCGGGCCGTGAGATAACCCCGGTCTTGCAAATATTCGTAACAGCGAATGGCGGTGGTCATACTGACCGACTGTTGTCGGGCAAAGTGACGCAACGACGGCATTTTATCCCCCGCTTGACGCGTTTCATCGGTAATTTGCATTTCGACTTGTTGGGCGAGGCGTTTGTACGCAACCATATCTGTACTCTAATAAATTCAATAAAGTGTATCTGTTATTTAATTTAACAATCTCTATCATTAATAACAAGATTAAACGACGACATTACTTTCCATATTAAAAACCAAGAGAAGCCCTATGATCCCTAATAAAAGTGATTGGCAGCAGTTAGCGACATATTTAAATGAATTTGGTCAAATCAGCACTGAGTTTTTGACAGGTGTAGCCCAAAGACCCGTGCAAAGTGCGGTGCAGACAATGCCGCATCAGTCATTGCCAGACACTGGTTTTGATTTGGATGGGGCATTGTCAAAGCTACGCGAAACGGTGATCCCCAACCTGTCGGCCAGCGCAGGGCCACGGT
Organism: Algicola sp.; assembly: GCA_013216025.1. GTDB lineage: Bacteria > Pseudomonadota > Gammaproteobacteria > Enterobacterales > Alteromonadaceae > JABSOG01. Next base: position 3,545 of record JABSOG010000256.1, read on the forward strand.
ATTGGGGTTTTGTGACCGGCGGCGCAACGCCGGTGGCAACGCTTGGCGATTGGCTGGTCAGTACTTTTGATCAAAACCTTTCAAAAGGCAGTGATTCCATTGCAACCGATGTTGAAAGGCAAACCCTGCAATGGTTAAACGAGCTGTTTTATCTGCCTGACACCTTTAAAGGCACTTTGACCACAGGGGCTACGGCGGCCAACTTTTTGGCCACCATTACCGCGCGTCAATTTGTTGGACTGCAACAGGGCATTGATGTCGCCAAAGACGGCGTTTTTGGTCTCGACCTAAAAGTCTTTAGCGCAACACCACACGCCAGCATGATTAAAAGTTTGGGAATGGCGGGGTTGGGTCAACGTCAATATCAATCAATTGCCACCTTGCCAAATTCTGAAGCGATGGATGTGGCGGCACTCGAAGCAGCGCTTGAGTGCAGTCAAGCCAAGGGCAAAATTGTTATCGCCAGTGCGGCAACAGTAACGGCCACTGATTTTGATGACCTTCAAGCCATCCGCAAGGTGTGTGACAAACATCAAGCCTGGCTGCACGTCGACGCAGCTTTTGGTATTTTCGAACGATTGTTAAATGGCACCAATGGTAAAACCAAAGGCATAGAGCAGGCCGATAGCATCACCCTTGATGCCCATAAATGGCTAAATGTGCCGTACGAATGTGGCATGTTTTTGACCCGTCACCGTCAACAATTGTTCGACAGTTGCGATGTGCCTGCGCCTTATCTGGTGAGCAGTGGTGACGAACCTGACTTTATGTCGCTGGGTATCGAAAATTCACGGCGCTTTCGAGCGTTGCCAATTTGGCTATCGTTACAGGCTTATGGCCGCGAAGGGATTGCGCATTGGGTGGCGAAAAATATTGAAATGGCAAAACAGTTGGCCAGTCACCTTGAGCAGTCAGTCAATTATGAACTGATGCACCCGTGTCAATTGAATGTGGTGTTGTTTAGACCTAATTGCGAAGGGTTGACTGACGCACAAGCCGACCAAAAGACTCAAGCCTGTTTAGATAACATTAATAATGGAGGTCGCTTGCTGTTAAGCCCCGGCAAGTGGCAAGGACACAAGATCATTCGGGCGGCGTTAAGTAATTGGCAGACCGATGAGCAAGATATTGAGATTGCCAAGGCGGCGTTAGCGGCGGTTTAATAAATCTGCTTAGGCAGCTTTATTTGGTGCCACTTCGTGGCAAAATCTAAAAGCGGGGATAAATCAGCCGTTGGTTGACGTAATCAATGGCGAAGATGGTATGAAGCACCGACTTTAAGACAGCCAGTTGTTTGGCCACTGGTTTGCAGTGCAGGTCATATTGCACACGGTTGTGTTTTCCTTGCTCTTGTGTTGTTTTAGCTTGCCTGCAACTGGCTTTCAATCAACTGATTAATTGAGGCCAATTGTGGCGTTTAACCCCGATGAAAACGTGGATAAAACCGGAAAAAACCCGGACTTTATCGAATTTGTCGTGAATAAGGGCTTGTCTTAAAAGTTAATTATTTGAAATCTAAAGGGATTATGAAATCGCGTTTTTTGTTGTGTTTTTATCGAGCAATTGTTGTATTTTGCAGGGGTTCGGGTAATTGTGCTTGACGCATCACACATTGAACCATAAAGTTTAATTGTATCCTCGTTTTTATAGTCTTCTTATAAGGATCTACTCTATGCACAGTGGCGACATCATGTATCAAGCGTTTGTGTTTTTACTGGCGGCGATCATATCGGTGCCTATTGCCAAGCGCCTGGGTATGGGCTCGGTGTTGGGTTATCTGATAGCCGGTGTGGTTATTGGGCCGTACATGCTGGCGTTAGTCGGACAAGACGTCAAAAGTATTATGCACTTTGCCGAGTTTGGCGTAGTGATGATGCTGTTTTTGGTGGGCCTTGAATTGCAACCCATGGTGCTGTGGAAAATGCGGGTGCCAATATTGGGCTTGGGTGGTTTACAGGTTTTGGTGACATCACTGGCATTGTGCCTAATTGGCATTGCGCTGGGTTTTTCGTGGCAAACCTCAATGGCCGTAGGTTTAATTTTGAGTTTATCGTCAACGGCGATAGTGCTTCAGTCGCTCAGCGAAAAAGGTTTAATGCCAACCGAAGCGGGGCAGAGTGCTTTTGCCGTGTTGTTGTTTCAAGACATCGCGGTGATCCCGATGTTGGCGTTGCTGCCTTTATTGGCGTTAGGTGGCGACACTGTTGAGTCTGTTCATCCTTTTGGGCTGGTTGGCTGGCAGTATGGGGGTTTGGTTATTTGCGTGGTGGCTGCGCTGATTGCCAGTGGACACTTTTTGGTTCGGCCTTTGTTTAGGGTTATTGCAAAAACCCGGCTGCGAGAGATTTTTACCGCAACGGCTTTGGTGTTAGTCATCGGCATTGCGATGGTGATGGAATGGGTTGGGCTTTCGGCGGCGCTTGGGGTCTTTATCGCAGGCGTAGTACTTGCCGAAAGCGAATATCGTCATGAACTCGAAGCCGAAATACAACCGTTTAAAGGCTTGTTGCTTGGGCTCTTTTTCATTACAGTGGGTGCGAGTATCGACTTTTCGGTATTAATGGCACAACCTATGGTTATCGCCCAATTGGTGGCGTTGCTGGTGTTGGTCAAAGTGGCAGTGTTATACGTGCTGGCCAAACTGTTTAAATTGCAACCTTACCAACAATCGACATTTACCTACGCGTTGGCCCACAGTGGCGAATTTTGCTTCGTATTGTTTTCGTTTGCCGATCAAAATAATATCCTGCCTGCATCCATTACCTCACCTTTGGTGGTTGTGGTGGCGCTGTCGATGGCCATCACTCCGTTGTTGATGATATTTAACGAAAAATTGGTGCAACCCCTGTTGGTGAGCAATCAGGACGAAACCTCGCAGGACACGCCACCCGAAGTAGAAAACAACAGTCAGGGCAAAGTATTGATTGCCGGTTTTGGCCGTTTCGGTCAAATTGTCGACCGTTCGCTGAATTTAAGCGGCGTATCGACCACAGTGCTCGAAAGCAATCCGGATCAGGTTAAACAACTGAGAAAATTTGGCCATAAGGTCTTTTACGGTGATTTGTCGCGCCTTGAATTGCTGCACGCCGCCGGTGCCGAGCACGCCGAGATGCTAGTGATAGCGGTAAACGACCACGACAAAGTCAAAATTATTGTCGAGTTGTGCCGTAAACATTACCCCCATATCCGGCTGTTCGCCCGCGCTACAGGGCGGCTAGAAGCTGCTGAACTCAATATGGCGGGTGTTGATGTGTTTGTCCGAGAAACTTTTCATTCGGCGGTTTATATGAGTGAAAGAGTACTCAGCGCTATGGGCACGCCCCACGATGAAGTGCAAAGGGTTCTGACAACATTCAAAGAACTCGACGAAATGCACGTTCGCGAAATTGTCGATTTTGACGGCGACGAAAAAGCCTATATCTCGCAAGTCCACAAAAACCACGCTGAACTCGAAAATGTGCTGCAATTTGATTTTGACGATATCGCCAAAATGCAAGATATTGATTCGACTTGAATATTTCAAATCATCCTTTCACTACTCCCACATAACAAGCACAGCAGCAAGACCAATCAAAACCAAAGAGACAGCATCTTTGGTTTTGACTTTTTCTTTGAGATAAAAGACACTGAACAACAGGGTGAAAAACACTTCGATTTGCCCGAGTGTTTTAACGTAGGGCACTGTTTGTATTGACATAGCGGTAAACCAACCAATGGAGCCCAAGCAGCTGGTGGTGCTGGTCATCAGGCATAATTTGGGTTTTTGCCACAGGGCTTTAAGGGTGGGTTTGTCGTTTTTTGAAAGCCAGGCCAGCAAAATCAGGGTTTGGGTGCTGATCACCAATAACAACACCCAAGCAGCTCGGTGTAAAAAGGGCAAATCGAGTGTCAGACTGGCTTCTCTTATTGCCAATGACGTGGCGGCAAAACCTGTGCCGCAGCCTAAACCTATCATCAAAGTCGGCAACGACAATCCTTTAGTCCCTTTGATATTACTCATGTAAAAAATAACAAAGCTGCCAATTAACACGCCCAGCCAACCCAGTGGTGACAGTTGGGTGCCTAAAAATACTGCACCCAATACAGCCGCAATAATCGCCTCACTTTTGGCAAGGCCTGCGCCTATGGCAAAGTTGTTTTGTTTGAATAGTCGTATCATCAAACCTGTCGCAAAGATTTGGCACAGGGCTGCACCGAGCACTAATGCCACGAACTTACCCGTAAAAACAGGCATAGCCACAGGTTGAATAACATACAAAGTGGCCAGATAGAATCCGGCGATTGGCCACGCCCAGATAAACCGGGCCAGTGTCACGCCGCCGACATTAATGGTTTTGCTTAATCCACTTTGCAGAGTGTTGCGCCAGGTTTGCATAAATGCGGCAAAAATGGTTAAAGCGGCCCAGATCATGGGTCTTCCTTATATATTTCGATGGGGGAGATAAACGCTGACAATAAATCTATGGGATTGTTTTGTAAAGGGCTATTTGTAAAGGCTTAGTTGATGGACTTGGTAATATGTAGGGTGCGCCTGGTGCACCACTAGGGTTTTGTCATTATTAGACTAATTGAGGGGAATCTAAGTGTCGAGTCTATCGCGGTCGATGCGGTTAAAATCCCTTTTCACAATCATTTGAATTTCTTCGTCAGGCAAACCAAATGCCTGTGCGGTTTGAAGTGGGTCATCGTTGTGACGGGCCATCAGATTGGGGTTTTTATTGAGTGCTGCCATATAGTGACTTAAGCTTGCTTTCATTTTTACGCCTTACTTTGCTGTTTTTATCACCGGTTAAACTAACCTATTTTGGATTAGATTAACAAGCACTTTGTGGCGCTAACGTTTGATTAATGCATTGGGGAGGGGGGTTAACGGTCCAGTTCGCACTAACATGGCGACTGGACCGGCAATAAAACGTATTTTCTTAGTATAGCAGGATAGACCTGACCATTAACCTGCATCGTCCTGATTCATATTCACCGCAAAGGTGGGTGCCCATTTTTCAGTTTTTGCCGTGGCATTGCCGCCGACTGACTTATAAACTGTCTTGAAGTCGCTGGTATCGCAATCGGTGTATTTGGTGGAGAAGACCACCGGCTCAAATTCTTTTCTTGGATTCGATACTCTGGGAATAGCGCGTTGGCCGATGAGTTTGTAGAATGTGCCGGGTTCTACATTGATGGCAAACGAAAATTCAGTGCCAGCAGGTTGCATTCTTTTTCTCTGAACATAAGCGGTAAAATGATGAATACCGGGTTCGAGTACCAGTTTATAATAAGACCTTTTGGGTTCTGATCTTTTTGGTTGGCCAAAAGAGGCTGAACCTCTTGCTGCTCGGTCAGGAATGGTGAGTTTTTTGTTGATACCAAATAGATGTTTACCGTTGTGTGAAGTCAATATTAACGGCGCTTTATCCCGGTGTTTGGGTGATTTTTTGGTGGATAATACCGCGCAGTTATTGGCGGTTGCTTCGGCAAAAGCCGTGGTACTGGTCAACATTAAAGTCATTGAAATTGTGCTGAGCAGTAGGGTTTTTACAGGGGACATTGTGATTACTCCAATAGCGATATGGTTTTTTACAAAGCTTTTGCAAATCAAGGTTTAATGTCATCATAAACCGATTGTCGCAAAAGTGCGGTCCTACAAGTCAATAGTAGAAGAAAAAAAGGGATTTGGCGATAGCCATTCATTCACCAACCAAACTTTGATAAACCTGTCGAGTCATCTTTTGTGTGGTAATAAATCGCCGATGCCATTTGTCATGGAACTGGGCCAAGGGATTTATCGCCACGACTTCATCTTCGCTTTTGTTCTTGGCTATTAGTTGGCTGATGAGTTGTTTAGATGTCTCAAGCATAGCGATAGACTCTTCTAAATCTTGCTTATTCGCCAGTTTTCCATGCCCTGGAATAATTTGGGTATGCGAATTACTCAGGCTAAGTAATTTCTTTTGGGCCGCGATTAATCCGTTGATGCTGCCGCCTCTTTTAATGTCGATGAAAGGAAACTTGGCATTAAGATAGGTGTCGCCTGCATGAATAACATTGAGGTTTTTAAAGTGAATCACAATGTCGCCATCGGTGTGGGCATTGGCCACATAAAAAGCCTGAATGTGGTGGTCATTGAGGTGGAAACTCATCTGTTCGGAGAAAGAAATCACGGGCAAGGCGTGCTTTGCTGGGCACTTTTTTTTGGCTGGGCACTTTTGCTTGGCCACCAAACGCTGACGGGTATTGTCATGGGCAATTATCGTTGCCCCCATCTTGCCCATGGCCTGATTGTTACCG
>JABSOG010000257.1 GCA_013216025.1 Algicola sp.
GGACGGTCTGCTCACCGAGTCCCAGACTTTACATCTAACCTTTGGTGCTCGTGTCGGGGAGAAAAGCCACCACCCACCCCGACCGCCGCCCTCGATATTACTCCGTAATATCCACAACAATGTTGTGAAAAAAGGCGCAGCCGCGCCGAAGGCATTTTCTGCTTCGCAAAACAGCGTAGCTGTAATTTGCTTTTGCAACGATTCGTTGCGTTGGGCGGCGGTCGGGGAGGGTGGTGGCTTTTTTCCTCAGCACGAGCACCAAGGTTTGATGTAGGGTTTGATATGTTGTTTTCAGACCGTCATCAGCATGGATGCTGATGCCGAGGCCCCAGGGATGGGTTTATGCCGTGTCTGAAAACAACATATTGGACCCTACGGCTTAGAACCTTGCTCTCGTGCTCACCCCCTTTGCTTGTACACCGCCAGCGGTGTACAACACCACCCACCCCCGTCGCGACAGCGACGAAACACAACATCAAAAAAACCAGTTGCGTTAGCAACTTATAAAGAGTAGTATACTCTCGTTTTCTGTCGCGGGATGGAGCAGTTTGGTAGCTCGTCGGGCTCATAACCCGAAGGTCGTTGGTTCAAATCCAGCTCCCGCAACCAGAAATTCAAATGGGTTGTAAAATCAATTTGAATACAGCATTTCTTAAGGAACGCTCCGCTTGTACGGGGCGTTTTTGTTTATAAGAGGTTTGCTTTGACAAACCTGATATCGGGGGCTATTAGCCCCTTTTTTGTATTTTATTTTTATCTTTAGATTTCTAACTTACTGTTTTAAAAGTGTTTTAAAACTATTTTAAAGATAAAGAATTAGTATTTGGAGGTTTAATTGGCCAGGCTTGAACAGCAATTAACTGAGATGTTTACATCCACCGTAGAAGACTTGGGCTTCGAATTGGTTGGCGTGGAGTTTGTCCGCGCGGGCAAACATTCAACCTTGCGGGTTTATATCGATCACGCTGAAGGTATATCGGTTGATCACTGTGCCGAGGTCAGCCATCAGATCAGCGCGATTATGGATGTTGAAGATCCAATCTCAACCGAATATTTTCTTGAAGTGTCTTCACCAGGTACCGATCGCAGATTATTTAAAGCAGCGCATTATCTTGAGTCTGTCGGTGAAAAAGCCGCCATTAAACTCAATACACCACAACAAGGCCGAAGAAATTTCACAGGCGAAATCAAAGCACTGGAAGGCGATATGGTGGTGGTCGAAGTTGATGGTGTTGAACACCAGCTACTGCTGACCAATATAGAAAAAGCAAATATCATACCAAATTTAGAATTTTAAGTTTTGCAGGAAAGCCGGGGGCAATAAAATGGCTAAAGAAATACTATTGGTAATAGAGGCAGTTTCTAACGAAAAAGCTTTGCCAAAAGAAAAAATCGTTGACGCACTAGAGATAGCGCTGGCAACTGCAACCAAGAAAAAGCACGTAGGTGATATCGAAGCGCGCGTCTGTATCGATGACAAAACGGGCGAGTTTGAGACTTTCCGTCGCTGGATGGTGGTTGAAGATCCTGATGAAGGTTTGGAAAATCCTTATCGCGAGATAAGCATCTCTGCTGCACAGATTGACGAGCCGGATATTCAATTGGGCGATTACGTTGAAGACACCATGGAATCGGTGGTATTTGATCGAATCACTACCCAAACTGCCAAACAGGTTATCGTACAAAAAGTACGTGAAGCCGAGAGAGCCATGGTAGTGGAGGCCTATGAAGGTCAGGTGGGTGAACTCATTACCGGTGTTGTCAAAAGAGCAGGCCGCGATAGCGTGATCTTGGACTTGGGCAACAACGCGGAAGCCGTGATTTTTAGAGACGAACTCATTCCAAGAGAATCTTTCAGACCCGGTGACCGTGTTCGCGGCCTGTTGTTTGAGGTTCGTCCAGAAGCCCGTGGTGCCCAGTTGTTTGTCAGCCGTACCCGTCCTGAAATGCTGATTGAACTGTTTCGTATCGAAGTGCCTGAAATCGGCGAAGAGATGATCGAAATCAAAGCTGCTGCTCGCGACAAAGGTTCACGAGCTAAAATCGCGGTTAAATCGAATGACAAACGAATCGATCCTATCGGTGCCTGTGTTGGTATGCGAGGCGCTCGTGTTCAAGCGGTTTCTACCGAGCTTGGCGGCGAAAGAATTGATATCGTATTGTATGACGACAATCCGGCACAATACATCATCAACGCTATGTCACCTGCTGAGGTTGAATCTATCGTATTAGATGAAGATTCACACTCAATGGATGTTGCCGTTGAAGAGGGCAATTTGGCCATGGCCATTGGCCGTAACGGACAAAACATTCGTTTGGCCAGCCAGTTGACCGGCTGGGAATTGAATGTAATGACCGTGGCTGACATGAAGGCCAAACACGAAGCAGAAAGTGATAAGTTCATTACCGTATTCACCGAAGGGTTGGATGTCGATGACGAATTTGCTCAGTTGCTGATAGACGAAGGATTCACTTCTTTAGAAGAGATTGCCTACGTCCCGATGTCTGAACTAATGGACATTGAAGGGCTTGATGAAGAAACTGTCACCATCTTGCGTGACCGAGCCAAAGCCACATTGACTACTCAGGCACTGGCCAAGGAAGAATCCCTTGAAGATGCTAAACCGGCTGACGACTTGCTCAATCTTGAAGGATTGGAAAGCCACTTGGCTTATGTGTTTGCCAGTATGGAGATTAAAACCCTGGAAAATTTGGCGGAACAAAGCGTCGATGACATCTGTGGTGTTGAAGGATTGACAAATGAGCGGGCGGGGGAGTTGATTATGGCTGCCCGTAATATTTGTTGGTTCAGTGAAGAAGAAAGTGAATAGTCAACAGACGAGGAGATATAAAGAATGGCTGAAATAACTATAGACAGGCTGGCTAAAGATATTGGTACGGATGTTGACCGTTTAATTAAACAATTGGCGGCAGCCGGTATCGAAAAACAAACGGGCAGCATGGTTTCTGAAGAAGAGAAATCTAAATTGCTGGCCCACCTGAACAAAGCCCATGGCGGTTCAGGCACCGAGCCGACCAGAATGACTTTGAAACGTACCACCAAGAGCACTTTGAAAGTGGCCGGTGGTTCAGGTAAAAGTAAATCCGTAAAAGTTGAAGTGCGTAGAAAGCGTACTTACGTTAAAAAAGGCCCGGCAGAGTTAAAAGCTCAAGCCGCCGCAGAAGCCAAAACGGCTGCTTTGGCCAAAATAGCGGCAGAAGCGAAACAAGTCGAACAACAACGCATTGACGCCGAGAAAAAGGTTCGTGACGATGCGGCCCGAGCCGCTGCTGAGAAAGCGGCTGCCCAGAGAAAAGAAGCTGCCCGAATCAAAGCTTTGCAAGAAGGTGCTGCTGCGGGTTCCGAAGAAGACCGTAAACTGCTTGAAGAAGAGCGCCGGCTAAAAGCAGAGCAAGAAAAAGTTGCTGCTATTAAGGCAGAAAAAGATGCGCTAGATCAGGTCGAAGCCGCGAAAAAACTGGCAGTAGAAAACGCCGATCGCTGGGCCAAAGAAGAAAAAGCCCGTGAAGAAGCGTTCAAGACTCAGGATTTGCACAAGCATACCTCGGCCGCTGCCCGTGAAGCTGAAGACACGGTTGAAACGGATGAACAAAAGCGTGACCGTCGAACGACTAATAATGCCACTACGCCGAGTCCTGCTAAGAAACGTCAGAAAAAATCGGGTTCAGGCAGACAACAAACTCTTAAAGTCAATAGAGGCAAAAGTCGATTAAAAGCCCCAACTGCCTTACAGCAGGGCTTCCAAAAGCCAACACAAGCGGTTAGCCGTGAAGTGGTTATTGGTGAAACATTAACGGTTGCTGAACTGGCCAACAAGATGGCTGTTAAAGCCGCCGAAGTCATCAAAGTAATGATGAAAATGGGCGCAATGGCCACCATTAATCAGGTTATCGACCAAGATACCGCGGTGTTGGTTTGTGAAGAAATGGATGTTAAGTTCGTGCTGCGCAAAGATAATGAGCTTGAACACCAGTTGATGGCAGAGCGTGGTGAGGTGGGTAAAGCTGAATCACGTGCGCCGGTTGTTACAGTTATGGGTCACGTTGACCATGGTAAGACTTCTTTGCTTGATTGTATTCGTAAAGCCAAGATTGCCGACAGCGAAGCCGGTGGTATTACCCAGCATATTGGTGCGTACCATGTTGAAACTGGTCATGGCATGATCACCTTCCTTGATACTCCAGGTCACGCCGCATTTACCTCGATGCGTGCTCGTGGTGCAAAAGCCACCGATATCGTTATCTTGGTTGTTGCCGCTGATGATGGTGTTATGCCGCAGACTGTTGAAGCTGTACAACATGCCAAAGCGGCGGGTGTGCCTTTGATTGTTGCAGTGAACAAAATTGATAAACCAGATGCTGATCCAGACCGTGTTATGACTGAATTGTCACAGCATGATGTTATCCCGGAAGACTGGGGTGGTGATGTTCAGTTTGTTAAGGTTTCTGCTAAAGCGGCATTGAACATTGATGAACTGCTTGACGCGGTACTGCTCCAATCAGAAGTGCTTGAATTGAAATCTGTACGTGATTGTATGGCCTCCGGTGTGGTCATCGAGTCTAAATTGGACAAAGGTCGTGGACCGGTTGCTACAGTTTTGGTTCAAGAAGGTACACTGAAAAAAGGCGATATCGTTTTATGTGGCTTCGAATATGGTCGCGTTAGGGCGATGAACGACGAAAATGGTCAAACGTGCGAATCTGCGGGTCCCGCTATCCCTGTTGAGATCCTCGGTTTAAGTGGTGTTCCACAAGCTGGTGACGAAGTGACCGTGGTAAAAGACGAGCGTAAAGCCCGTGAAGTGGCCTTGTATCGTCAAGGAAAATTCCGCGAAGTTAAATTGGCCAGGCAACAAAAATCGAAACTTGAGAACATGTTCGCCAACGTTGAAGCTGGCGTTGTTTCTGAGCTTAACTTGGTGGTTAAATCAGACGTACAGGGTTCATTGGAAGCGATTTCAGATGCGTTGATGAAACTGTCAACTGATGAGGTTAAGGTTAAAATTATCGGTTCTGGCGTGGGTGGTATTACAGAGACTGACGCCACATTGGCCGAAGCGTCTAACGCTATCGTTATCGGCTTTAACGTACGTGCCGATGCGGTTGCCCGTAAATTGATTGAATCAGCCAGTGTTGACCTGCGTTACTACAGCATCATCTATAACCTGATTGACGAAGTCAAATTGGCGATGGAAGGTATGTTGGCACCAGAATTCAAGCAAGTTATCATAGGTCTTGCTGAAGTTCGTGACGTGTTTAAATCACCTAAAATTGGTGCTATCGCCGGTTGTATGGTGGTTGAAGGTATTGTTAAGCGTTCTGCTCCAATCCGCGTATTGCGTGAAAATATCGTGATTTACGAAGGTGAGTTGGAATCGTTGCGTCGCTTTAAAGACGATGTACAGGAAGTGCGTAACAACATGGAATGTGGTATCGGTGTTAAGAACTACAATGATGTTAGAGTCGGCGATTCAATCGAAGTCTTTGAAGTTGTTGAAGTTAAGCGAACCCTGTAATAAATCTGCTGCGCATCTTTATATAGCCGCTTTGCGGTGTAAAAGGATGATACGTGGATGTTGATTTTGGGGGCTTCGGCCCCCTTTAATTTTTTAAAGAGCAAAGCAAATGAGACGTGATTTTTCACGAACAGACCGGGTATCGCAGCAGATGCAAAAAGAAATCGCGGTGATTATCCAACGCGACATCAAAGATCCCAGAGTGGGCATGGCGACCGTATCGAGTGTCGAAGTGTCTAGGGATCTTTCTTTCGCCAAGGTGTTTGTCACCTTATATAACAGTGACAACGACAAATCTAAAACGGCAGTAGCGGTATTAAACGAAGCCAGCGGTTTTATCCGTACTTTGATGGGCAAGCGCATCAGAGCACGTATAATGCCCCAGTTGAAATTTGTGCTGGACAATACTTTGATGGATGGCATGAGGATCTCGAACCTTGTTGACGAGGTTATTAAAAAAGATCGCAAGAAGGCAGAAGAAGTTGGTTCTTATGAAGAGACTGATGAAGACTCTTTAGACGGGACTGATACTGATACTGATACTGGGACTGATACTGGGACTGTTGAAGACTCTGTTGCCCAGACTGAAGAAGCGTCTGACGTAGAGACTAATGTTGATGACATTCAGCAAGACGACCAATCAGATGAACAAAAGGATTAATCGTGGCACGGCGTAGAAAAGGACGGGCCATTAATGGCGTTTTACTCATCGATAAACATCAAGGTGAGACATCTAATCGTGTGCTGCAACAGGTAAAGAGAATTTACTTTGCTGCCAAGGCAGGTCATACCGGCGCACTTGACCCACTGGCCACTGGTATGTTGCCGATTTGCCTGGGTGAAGCCACCAAGTTTTCGCAGTTTCTGCTTGATACCGACAAAACCTATGTTGTGACTGCAAAGTTAGGTGTTAGAACCACCACCAGTGATGCTGATGGCGAAGTGGTGTGTGAAAAGCCAGTAAATGTCACAATAGATGCGCTAAACGCCGCTATTGAGACGTTTAAAGGCACAACCGAGCAAATGCCGTCGATGTACTCGGCGCTCAAGCACGAAGGTCAACCGTTGTACAAGTATGCCCGTCAAGGCATAGAAGTACCGCGCAAGGTGCGTGATATCACCGTTTACGCCATCGAGCTGTTACGCTTTGAAGGTGATGAGGTGGACATGCAAATTCATTGCAGCAAAGGCACCTATATTCGTACTATCGTTGATGACATGGGTGAAAAACTGGGTTGTGGTGCGCACGTCAAACACCTGCGCCGCTTAAGTGTTGGACATTATCCAGCAGACAAAATGATCACCGTTGAACAGCTTGAAGCTCTGCTTTCCAATCAGATAGATAATCAGGTTGAAGATGGGGATGATGACAAGGTTGAAAATAAGGTGACAGACAAAGCCGTGATTGATGCTTTGTTGTTACCGATGGATACCGCTGCGATATTGCTTGATGAGGTCAGTATTGACGAAAAGGGCAAGGTGGCCTTTCAACACGGTAACCCGGTTGTTGGTGATTTTGCCGGGAAAGAGGGCCCTTTAAGAGTCTATGCTCAGGACAAATTGTTCCTTGGTGTTGGGTACTTGGATGAACATGGCCAAATAGCGCCAAAGCGCGTAGTTAACTATATACTTGACGAGCAGTAGAATTCAGGTAGAATACGCCGCTCTTCAAACATGAAGATTTAATGCTGTCGACTGAATTAGTGATCGGCCACAGCGAACTTACCCTCAAATTAAACATCAGGAGTTTAATATGTCACTAAGTACAGAACAAAAAGCAGCCATCGTTGCAGAATATTCGCGCGCCGAAGGTGATACCGGTTCCCCAGAAGTACAGGTTGCTTTATTGACTGCCCAGATTAACCACTTGCAAGGTCACTTCAAGACTCACATTCACGATCATCACTCACGTCGTGGTTTGTTGCGTATGGTTTCTACTCGTCGTAGCTTGCTTGATTACCTCAAGCGTAAAAACACCGAGAGTTACACCGCCTTGATTGGTAGTTTGAAGTTGCGTCGCTAGTCCTCGCTGCTTTAAGAGAAAAGAGCCCTTCGGGCTCTTTTTTTTGCTTCGCAGAAAGTCAAAAGATTAAAAGCATTCAACACGGACAAATACATGGATGTATTATGGTAGAGCAATGCAGGACGCAATTGCCGAGGCACGGAGAGGCGGAGGAAAGAAAGAGGAAAAGAATAAAACTGCTAAAATAAATCCGAAAAAGAATCAACCAAATTAGACAAAATAGAACGCCCTTCATTTTAAACGTCTTTTTACTTTTCTTTTCTCATTCTTTCTCCGTTACTCCGTGCCTCCTTGTTAAAGCTTTTGATTTTCAAGCTAATACGAGCTGTGTTAGTGTTTTCGTCAAAAAAACACCAAACAAACCGCTAATTGACGCAAATAAACTGTTTTTAAGCTGTTGTTTTAGTATACTGTGCCGCGAAATAAAAGAGCCATAAAACTTAAAAGACATTAGTCAAAGGACAAAAATCAGTGAATCCAATCACAAAGTCATTCGAGTACGGTCAACACACCGTTACTCTGGAAACCGGCGTAATCGCCCGTCAAGCAACAGCTGCCGTGATGGCCAGCATCGGTGATACCTCAGTATTAGTTTCTGTTGTCGCCAAAAAAGAAATGAAGCCGGGTCAAGATTTCTTCCCGCTAACCGTAAACTATCAAGAACGCACTTACGCTGCCGGTAAAATCCCCGGTGGTTTTTTCAAACGTGAAGGCCGACCTTCAGAAAGCGAAACTTTAATCTGTCGTTTGATTGACCGTCCAATTCGTCCATTGTTTCCAGACGCATTCAAAAACGAAGTACAAGTCATCGCCACTGTTATGTCAGTAAACCCTGATATCCAGCCTGATTTGGTTGCCATGCTTGGCACCTCTGCTGCATTGGCTATCTCTGGTGTGCCATTTGCTGGCCCTATCGGCGCAGCCCGTGTTGGTTTTGTAGACGATAAATACATCCTTAACCCATCTATCACCGAGTTGGCCGATAGTCGCCTTGAGCTGATGGTTGCCGGTACTGAAAATGCAGTATTGATGGTTGAATCAGAAGCTGACGTATTGTCAGAAGACATCATGCTTGGGGCTGTAATGTATGGCCATGAGCAAATGCAAGTGGCTATCACTGCCATCAACGAAATGGCCGCTGAAGTTAATACGCCTTCATGGAATTGGGCAGCACCAGCGATTAACACAGAGTTGAAAGAAAAAGTTGCAGCTATGGCTGGTGAAGGCATCGGTGAAGCTTACCGCATGACTGATAAGATAGAGCGTAAAGATGCTGTTAACGCCGTTAAAGACAGAGTTAAAGCCGAATTGAGCGAAGAAGATATGGAAGACGTTCGTGACTTCTTGGCTGGCGTTGAAAAGT
This sequence comes from Algicola sp., assembly GCA_013216025.1. Taxonomy (GTDB): domain Bacteria; phylum Pseudomonadota; class Gammaproteobacteria; order Enterobacterales; family Alteromonadaceae; genus JABSOG01. Next base: position 8,924 of record JABSOG010000257.1, read on the forward strand.
CAACTGTACGTAACCGTATCCTTGCTGGTGAGCCACGTATTGATGGTCGTGATCCAGACATGATACGCGCCCTTGACATGATGACTGGGGTATTGCCAAGAACTCACGGTTCATCTTTGTTCACCCGTGGTGAAACGCAATCTTTGGTTACTTGTACTTTGGGTACTCAACGTGATGCACAAATCATCGACGCCATTACTGGCGAAATCAAAGACCCGTTCTTGTTCCATTACAACTTCCCTCCGTACTGTGTTGGCGAAACCGGCTTTGTTGGTTCTCCAAAACGCCGTGAAATCGGTCATGGTAAATTGGCCAAACGTGGTATGCAGGCAGTAATGCCTAGCCAAGACGAATTCCCGTACACCATTCGCATAGTTTCAGAAATCACTGAATCAAACGGTTCATCTTCAATGGCTTCTGTGTGTGGTTCTTCATTGGCATTAATGGATGCTGGCGTACCAATTAAGGCGTCTGTTGCTGGTATCGCCATGGGTTTGGTTAAAGATGACGACGGTTTCGTAGTATTGTCGGACATTTTGGGTGACGAAGATCACCTTGGCGACATGGACTTTAAAGTCGCCGGTACTAACGGCGGTATCACTGCCTTGCAAATGGATATCAAGATTGAAGGTATCAACCGCGAGATCATGCAAAAAGCATTGACTCAAGCCAAGGGTGCACGTTTGCACATCCTTAAAGTGATGCAAGAAGCCATTTCTGAGCACCGCGAAGAATTGTCTGATTTTGCACCACGCATTTACACTCTGAAAATTCCGCCTAAGAAAATCGCTGAAGTTATTGGTAAAGGTGGTGCAACTATCCGTGCTCTGACTGAAGAGACTGGCACGACTATTGAGATTGAAGATGACGGTACTATCAAGATTGCTGCTACTGACGGCGCCAGT
>JABSOG010000258.1 GCA_013216025.1 Algicola sp.
ATGTTAAATATACCTTGATAAGACAAGGTATTTTCGGCGGGTAAGGATTTCAGCGCATTCAACTGCTGGGCGTGGGCGGGGGTAAAAACTGACACCAAGACTGAAAAAGTGCAGAGCAACAAAGCGGCAAGGGCTGAGATAGTTTTTTTCACGGGTGGGGTTCTCTTGTTATTTCATTCGCTGGTAGCTTTATGTACAAAAGGGCGGACAGCCTATGCTATCCACCCTCAAATAATCAGAGTATAAGTTGTTACTTAGTAGGCGTCTACCCAATAATTGACTTCGATGCCTTCGCTGGCAACACTCACACCGCTGCCCCACATAAATCCACCGTCTACATCAACTTCTGTTTTCCACAAAAACTCACTGCTGGTTTGAAAGCTGGTCTGGCGGGCCGGATCGGCATCATAGTTATAAGCCGTTCCCCACATGAACCCGCCATCTGTGTCGAAGTTGGTGCCCCACATAAATCCACCGCTCGATTCAATGGCACCTTTCCACATGATACCTTCGGCGTCGTTCATGTCAGTCGGGACATTCCAAACATACTCACTACCGAGGTTTTCAATGAAAAAGTCACCACTGTTGTTCATGCCGACAGGACCTGTAAAGTGCGTGGTGCCTGCAATGTCTGCTGCAATATCTAAACCTTGGTTGGCACAACCGCTTTCTAGACTGGCAATAGCGCCTGCGGCGTCAACCATACCAGCACCTTGTTGGAATACACTGTAGGCGCGTGAATTGTCAGGATTCATTGCAGAACGGGCACTGGCAATCAATTTACATTTAACATCATCCGGCGTTAACGTTGGATCGGCAGTCAACATCAGCGCGACAACACCAGTAACTACAGCGGCTGCTTGAGAAGTACCAGACATTTCGAAGTAGCGACCACCATCGTGGAACTCAGGGTGTTGGGTAACAAGGTAAGAATCGGTCGTCATTAAACCAGACATGTGACCGCCCGGCGCGATGATTTCAGGTTTAACAAAACCCTCAACTGTAGGACCGGCAGAACTGAAAATGGCCATTTTGTCATCGTTAGAATCGAAAGGTGTGTAGTTGTCGGTCATGGCGCCAACGGTAATGATATAAGGATTGTTGCCTGGTACGCCAATAGTCATTGGATCTGGACCTTTGTTACCTGCGGAGGCAACCATCACAATACCAGCCTGCCAAGCTGCGGTTACAGCCTGATTCAGTGGATCTTCCCAGTAATAAGACTGGGCCGGACCGCTGAAAGACATGTTCATCACGCGAATGTTGTAGTCGTCTTTGTGGGTAACAACCCAGCCAATGCCGCGAATAACATCGGCGTAAGTGGCTTTACCTTGGTCGTCAAAAGCTTTGATACCGACCATTAGGGCATCGGGTGCAAGGCCGTAAATTCTGCCACTTGAATCAAAATCGCTGTTACCGGCAACACTTGATACGTGGGTACCGTGACCATTGGCTTCCCAGTCTGAATTTGAAACGGTATCGGTTACCGCATTATAGGTGCCCCAATATTTGTCATAACCGTAGCGGTCGTTGCCCAAACCATTGAGGTTGGTCAGGCCGGTATCCAAAAAGGCCATGGTGACACCCGCACCATAGTTTCCGTAATAGTGGGGGGTACCAGCGTTTACAAAGTCAGGTACGGTAGCTTCAGGTTGCCATCTGCGTTGACCAGGACCGACACCATTTAATTCAACCTTGTGATTATTGCTAACGGTGATATCCAGTTTTTGCTCTAGGCTGTGCAATTGTTGTGCGGTTAAATCAACGGCTAGTGACTTGATGATATCCAACTCATGGCTGGGCGTGACTGACATTTGATTGATTTCAAATTGCAGTTGCTGATAATTTTTAGCACTGACGATATAAGAATGAGTTTCATTAGCCACATCTACCAGTGCGACTTCATCATTGTCATAAACGGTTGCCATTACAGCGGCGCATAAACCAACTGAAACAACGGCCAATGATGTACTACGGTTTTTAGTTAGATTTTTTATTTTCTCTCTCATACTTGCATTAAACATTCTCTCACCTCTAATAAGATTATTGTTATCTCTAAATGGCGTCATTAATTACTACGTTATTATTATTTAATGACCTGTTATTACCCGGTATTACCTAATTATTATTATAATTTGCTTCCTGCGTACTCGAAGTAGTTAACCGTTTTATTTAGTTTATCTTTTGTTGTTAACGGCTGGTTAATATTCCTGCTACTTCCTTTGATGCTATCAGCTGAATGAAACAGTCCTAGTACAAATGCGACACGTTTTGATACTTTCCCGACGTTACTTTGTAATTCCATTTAAATCAGCAGCTTGCGTGGATGTTAATGACAAGTTTCTACTGTGTTTGTCGCATTTTCAGCACTTTCTTTACACTTTTCAACTGTAAACTGGTGGTTAAAACCATTAAATGTTTATTAATTGAGCGATGATTATTGATTAAATAGCTCAACATATCAACTGTTTAAACGTATTTCTGTGATTTTTTTTTAACATTTTTCTCCATAAAAGGAGGTGGATGTCGGCTTTGTGCGTAATCCAGTCGGTAATTTGTTAACGGTCTCTAACGTAAAACAGGCAATATAGGTGGCGTTGATTGAGCAGGGCAAAAGATTCTGCCGCAACAGATATTATACAGTGCCCATCCAGAAACATATGTTGTTGGGCACTGGCTACGCTGCACACGGATGTGCCGACTTTTCAACTTGTTGAAAAGTAAGTGAAGTTCCACTTGCTTGAACGTAGCGGTTTCCTGAAATCTCACATGGACGTGAGTTTCAGGACGATAATAAGCAAGACAACATAATAAAAGTTATCCGCTAAACACAATAATAAATAGAAATGCAGGTAGATAAAGTTTTGGCCACGGTCAGTTAATGGCAGGTCAGATAAGTATTAAATCAGCAGGAATAGATATTATGAGACTAGAAACAAGCGCCAGTATTATTGTAGGCTCCGTTTTATTAGCACTATCACCACTGACACAAGCAACTGAAGCTGCACCAGGAAAAGTCAAACCTCGATTGGTTATTCAGTCACAAGGCTCAGCCATCGAAATAAAGGTAAAACAAAGAAAGGGTTACATTGCCAGACCAAACAATATCAGCGTAGATGTACAGCTGATAGGTTTAGGCCCAACAGACGGCAAAGTTGTTGACTTGTTGTGGCAAGACAATGCGGGTGATGAAGATCAATATATTATTGAACGATGTAAGCAAAGCTACAAAGACAACAAAAAATGTTGTGACTACCTGCCAGTAGGCAATGTGGCAGCCGATGTCACCAGTTTTCACGATGAGCCGGGTACAGGCCAGTTTAAATATCGGGTTAGGGCCATTAATGCCACAAATAACTCGAAGTACAGCAACGAAATAGAGATTTGATAAATCTGCTTAGGCAGCTTTATATATGCCACTGCGTGGCGAAAAATAGTTTTCATTTTACTTTAAATAGTCATGTGGTTAGAACGTATACCCTAAGGAGGCACAATACTTTTATACTCAGTCATCATTCTCTTTTGCCCTGCTGTTTTGGTAGGGCGTTTTAATTCTTTCTTTCTGGCTTCGCCTATGAAATTAAGAATAAGTGGCCAATAAATTGGCCGTAAAATCAAAAGCGGTAGAGTAAAAACTAAAGATCCGTTTATCCTGCATTAAAACCATTTATCACATTGATCCCCGTTAAATGTAAATTACCCATACACTTGTCATCGTTAAAACAAATGACCCCGTAGCAAGCTCTGGGGCAATCCATTAACCTATTTGTTTTTTGCCACGCAGTGGCACTAAATAAAGCTGCCTAAGCAGGTTTATAAAAATATGACATTAAAGAATCCCCGGATTAGAACTGCCCTGATGGGACTGACTGTACTGTTGTTGATAAACCTTGTTGGTGATTATTTTAACGATTACACTGCACAATTGTGGTGGAGCAATTGGTTCCCTGCTTATGCCGCTTTTAGTGTGTTGTGGATTGGGTCGCTCAGGCGTAAAGGCCTGTGTTGTCAAAGCTCTTATCAAAGTAAGGATCAAAATCATGACCAATAAAGGAAGCAATGTAATGAAAATAGATAAAACAGTTAAAGGGTATCCCTATGGCTTGGGCCTGGGATTGGGTTGCTCACTAGCAGCGACAACTGGGGTAATGCTTGGCAGTGTTACCGTTAGTCTCATTATTGCCTCAGTAGTCGCCATTGCGGTTATTGGTTATGAAAAGCATCGGATGAAAAGCAAAGACTGAATGTTGTATTGGACACTACAAATCGTTGGCTGGGCGGTATATGGGTTGGTAAGCTACCTGATGTATGCCAACAGCCAATCTGCGCTGCCTAATCTGATAATTCTTGTGACCCTTTTGCTTGGTGGTGGTCTGTTAATCACCCATGCATTGAGATTTTGCTATAAGCGCCCTTTGTGGCAAGGGTTGGGTCCGGTCAAAGCCATTTCTGGCTATCTTGTGGTGCTGATCGTGGCTACGGTGTTATGGGAAACGATCATCACTCTTACGTCGTTTTGGTTGCTGCCTGAATTTACCTGGCAGCGTTTTAGCTGGTTTTTGGCTTTAATTTATTTTGTGTATTATTTCATCATATTATTGGTGTGGACGCTGTTATATAAAGGCTACCATGCCTATCGTGCCACGCAGCGCCAAGAAATCGAATCTTTGAAACTACAACTGGCCCTCAGAGAATCGCAGTTGCAGGGGCTGAAGTTTCAAATGAACCCCCACTTTTTATTCAATGCGCTCAACAGCATCCGTTCACTGGCACTCGAAAGCCCCGAAGCGACCCGAGATATGGTCACTCGGCTGTCGGGTATGTTGCGTTATACTTTAACCAGTGGCGATCTCAAGTTGGTGGCCCTAGGTGAAGAGGTCGCTATTCTTAAACATTATTTGGCGATAGAAAAAGTGCGGTTTGAGGAGCGTTTGCAAGTTAACTGGGCCATTTCACCCGACCTTGAAAACTGGCAAGTGCTGCCGTTGAGTATTCAAACACTGGTTGAAAACGCGGTGAAACATGGTATTTCAGTGCTGCCCAAAGGTGGCACTATTGATATCAGCATCACAGAGCGCAAGGCGCAGTTGCTGGTTGAAATCAGCAATATAGGTCGTTTGCCAGTGGCTTCTTTGTCAAAGGGGATCCGTGAAAATATCGGGTTGAGAAACACCCGCGAAAGGCTGGCGTTACAATTTGGCAATAATGCCGAGCTCAGTTTGAATCAAGTAGGCGATAAAGTGGTTGCCCGAATGTTTATACCCAAGTGACCTCGAAATGCCGAAATTTTCATTTTGAGGTCACTTGGGTATATCACCCAAAGAGGTTGGAGAGCAATAATGAAGATCACCGCAATCATCGTTGACGATGAACGGCTGGCCAGAAAAGAGCTGCGTCATTTGCTCGGTCAACTCGACTTGCCATTTACTCTAGAGATTATTGCCGAAGCCGCCAACGCCGATGACGCCATTGAACTGATTGAAGACAATCCGGTCGACTTGGTCTTTTTAGACATTCAAATGCCAGGCAAAACTGGCTTCGACTTGCTCGAAGAACTCACCACCTGCCCAAGCATCATATTCACCACCGCCTATGACGAATATGCGATAAAAGCCTTCGCCGCCAACGCGCTCGACTATCTACTAAAACCCGTCGACCCACAAAGACTGCAACAAGCACTGTTAAAGGCCAGCGAAGTGCAGTGCGAAAAGTACAGCAGTTCAGCAGGTGATGCCGATAAAATGGCACCCAATGATAAGGTGTTCATCAAAGATGGCGAAAAATGCTGGTTTGTGCCGGTCAAAGACGTGATAGCGTTTGCCTCGATTGGCAATTACTGCCGGGTGATCTTGCCAGACAGCCAACCGATGATCCGCAAAACCATGGGCCAACTCGAAGAGCGCTTGCCCACAGAGCAGTTTTTTCGGGCAAACCGGCAGCATATTGTTAATTTGAAAAAAATAGAAAATGTTGGCGTGTCCGTTTCGGGTAACCTTGAGGTGACGATGAATAATCGTTTGACTGTGGAAATGTCTCGGCGGCAGTCTCAGCTTTTCAAAGAACAGATGAGCTTTTGATAAAGCTGCTGCGCATCTTTATTTGGCCACGTTGTGGCGGCTGTTTTAAGATAATCTTACAATTTGTGCTTCAATATATTGTTTGATTTCGTTGATTAACGTTGTGGGAATATCAAACCGTCGAGCCAATTCAGGCCATTGTGACAAAGCTTCGATAACCTCTGCCAACATTTTATCAACCTTGGCTGGTGACAAAGGAATAAGGCTGGCCACTTGATAAATAGCCGACTTGGGAATCGCTTGTCCATGCCCCATTACAGACATGCTGTGATGACCATTAATACCTGTGTTAAAAGTGACATCGTAAGCGGGTGACAGCCGCCATTTGCCATTGGGTGACATTAAAAAGCTGAAGTTTTTGGTGTGATCATCACGATTCCCCGAGATGATATTGAATATCATGCGACGTAACACTTCACAACAATCCTGATGTGACTTGGTGACATGACTAGTGGCTTTAAGCAACAACTCATAATCGGCATCGGGCACTCGAAAATCGGCATTAACCAAACCGGCAAAGGTGTGCATGTGCACCCGGGTATTGGTGTCACCGGTGGTTGAGTTAAATTGCCGGTCAAAACGCCTCGCGGCAAAATAACGATTGCCAGCGCCAGCATCAATCAGCTGAGTTTGGGCAAAATCAATGCTTGAGCGTTGTGCCATCAAAGCATAAATATACTCAACGGCACCTTCACTGCGTGCTTGCGCATTGTTGCCCGTGGGAAATTTTACCAGCCAGTGCTGATATCCCGGTGGTAAATCTGTGGCACCGGCAATGGCTTTTTCGCCATCTAACCCAATGGTCGCTTTGGGTCGCGCTCCACCGGGTGAGCCGCCAATAATGTGTAACTGGGTGGTAATTTCTTTGGTGCTACCTTTAAATATCTCTAAAGCATCTTGTGCCAGACAACTCAACGACAGTAAATTATCACCTGCTTCAATCTCACTTTCACCCGTGTCTGGCTGATAAGACAACGCTCCCATGGCGCGGACGCCTATATAAGCCAGTCGATCGAGCGGGTTGATGGTATGCACTGCAATACCTTGTTGGCGCAACCGTCTATCCATCAATAAAAGCCCCCAACCATCGGGCAACGAATCGGCAAATACCCCATGTAAACCATTAAAGGGTGTTCGCGGGGCGGTTTGCAGGTTATTGCTGTGTTTGAGGTGTAACGGCGATAGGTTTATGTTTTGACTCAGAAAATTACTGTCGAGTTCTAAATGACCCAAGCCGTTTTGGTAGGCCAGTCTGCCCAGTAACATTTTTCCGTTGGGATTGTGCAAAAATACCTTGAGTGCCGTCATTCGCGGCCCCTTTGGCGTTTGGGCTTGTCGGCCAAAAGCTCATCCATGCTCATTGGGGTTTTGTCGGGAAAGAGCGTTTCGCATTGAGTGAGTTCACCATAAACATGGCAAAGCATCAAAAACTGGCGTAGCGAAATTTTTCCGGAGCTTTCAAACGCTCGTAAAGTGCCCTCGGGCACACCGGTTAAAGTGGCGGCACTGGCACGACTGTGGTTTTGTGCTAACCGCGCCAGCTTGAATTTTTGTGCCAGTTGGGTTTGCATTTCGCCCGGGGTGGTGAAAGATATAATTGACATTATAGTAACAGTAACGTGCTTAATATGAGCTTAATTGATACTATTATAGCAGATATGGTTTTATGGTGCTACGCACGGGCGTGTAGCGCTTAGTCAAATGTTAAAACCAGCAACAAACTCAACCATCAAACCCAAAACAACCGCCTGAGCCTGCAAATGGGGTGAATGCCCACAATTATCAACAATTGCCGCTTGGGCGGGGCCTGTTGATTTGTCTACAATCGAATCCACTTGACTGACAGAGCCGTATTGGTCGTCTTTTCCTTGTATCACCAACAGCGGCGCTTCAATGCTTGGCAGCAGATACTCGATATTCCAACATTTAAACCAGTAGGTTATCCAGGTTTGTGACCATGCCTTAAAAATTGTTTCGGTCTTGTCGCCGTGATACTTGGCCAATCCGGCCAGTTTACCTTGCTCCCAAGCTGCATCGGCTTCTTCTATGCCAACAATAGTTTCGGGTTCGACAAACACATGGGCCGCTTCGGTGATGATGCCTTTGAGCATTGCCGGACGCTCGGCACCATATATAAGCGCAATGCTGCCGCCGTCGGAGTGGCCGACCAAAATATAAGGTGTATCGGCAATGACTTGTTGTAAAACTTGTGGCAACTCTCTGAGCGCATAATCGTGCATGTAGTGAACGGTACGTTGTTCGGTCAAAGCGGCTGATTGACCATAACCTTGTCGGTCGTACACCAAACCACGGCAGCCGGTGCTTTCGCATAAACGCTGATGAAAGCCTTTCCACATAGTTTCGCAGCCCAAACCTTCGTGGAGAAAAACCAAATAGGGTTTATTGCTGTCGCCTTCAATGAGTTGATAGTGAAGGTTGACGCCTTCGAGGGTGGTTAACGTGGGCAAAGTGCTTCCTTGATTGATAAAGTGACTTTTGGCACATTCTATCATTGAGGCGCTTACGCATAATAGAGGTCAATCAAGTCAAAGGCGTCGATATGAACAAATTAAATAACACCGTTTATTGGGTATTGCCAATTCTGTACATCGTGTTTGGTGCCAAGCTGGTTGCCGCAATGGGTTTTAGTGGTGATATTGCACCTGCCATGGCATACAAAGTGGGTTTTTCCGCTTTGCTAATGGCACTTTTATTAATGAGCAACAAAGTCAAAACTGTTGGTTTGAACTTGTCGGTTAATCTACGAGTATTGCCATTGTTTTGGCCCTTTGCCGTGCTGATTATTTTTACGCTTTCTCGCCCGACTGCATCGCCTTCGATGGTGGAATTGTTGCAACTGTTGGTTTTTACTCTGTCGATTGGTTTTATTGAAGAAGTGGTTTTTCGAGGGTTAGTGTTTCATTGGTTGGCAAAACACTCAAAAGTCAAAATTGTGTTGTTGTCATCAGTGATATTTGGTTTGTTTCATGGCCTTAACATACTGTCGGGTGACGACATTAGAGTGGTAGGACTACAGGTGTTTGTCGCATTTTCTATCGGTTTGGTTTTTGCGGTGATCAGAATGAAAGACAGCTCGTTATTATCAGTAATTGTGGTTCATGCACTTATCGACTTTTCAGAATACGCCGCCAATGGTATGAGTGCCAGCAGCGAATTTAACGAGCAAACGGTGGTGATGTGGTTGGTACCGGGTGTGGTATTTTTTGTCTGGGGTTTGGTTTTGTTGTATCGTTTGGACAATACCCCAGAGCTAAAATCAACCACGGTGATCAATTGACCCCATAACCATCCAATGCCTAAGACCTAGTGGTGGTGGTCTTCGAGATGGCGTTTCAGCAGATCTTTACCATAGTCATTACCATTGGGTGTTCTGATAATGGTATGTATATGATTTCTGGAAGCAGCATGTGAGCCAGAAGGGCTTCTGACACCAACGGGTGCTTGATGATCAAATTCTATCAATACGACCGGACTGTGAATTCGGTAATAAAAAACGCCCTCTTGGGTAAGCTCGCCCTTGAACGAAAACCAGGTTTGCTCAAGATATTTTTTGACTTCGCTCATCTTGATTTCGGCATGGCCTTCTCGCAAGTTACCAACATACTGCTTTATTAGGGTGAGTAGCTGAACTTTTTGTTCAATGGTTAAAGCGCTGGCTTGAATGCCCTCAAAGGGCAGAATGACATTGTCCTGATTGGCGGCAGCTTTTATGTTGACGCCCTTTT
>JABSOG010000026.1 GCA_013216025.1 Algicola sp.
GCCCGGTGTGTCGAGCAGTAAACTGCCGCTCGGCATCAAATGAAGTGATCGCGAAGTGGTGGTATGTCGCCCCCTGCTGTCTTGTTCACGAGAGGCCCCGGTACTTTGGATGCGACCTTCTTGTAGAGTGTTGCCAAGCAAAGTATTAACCAATGTCGACTTACCTACACCCGAAGAACCCATAAAAGCCACCGTTTTACCGCTGGTGCACCAATATTCCAGTGGTTTGACACTGGCAGGGTCTAAAGCGTTAACCGTCTCAACCATCAGCATAGGGTCAAGTGCCTGAACCTGTTGTGTAAACTCTAACGGGTCATCGCAACAATCCGCTTTGGTCAAAACCACAACCGGCGTAACACCCGCTTCATTGGCCAAAGCCAGATAGCGTTCGATACGGCTGAGATTAAAATTGTTGTTTAATGAACAAACCACAAAAACCGTATTGACGTTAGCCGCGATCATTTGCAAGCCGATTTTACTACCTGCAGATTTGCGCGAAAACAACGACAGTCGTTCGAGCGTTTGATGATAATGGCCTTGCTCATCAAATAAAATCCAATCGCCGACCGTAATATCCGACATGCCCGACATCACGGGCAGCGAATGATTGGGTGAACCCTGAGTTAAGTGCTCGGTCATGACTTCAATATGTGCACGATGCACGCTACTGACACGGCCAAGTTGATAGTTTTCTAAATCGTCGAGAGTCAGTTGTTGTTGAAAAAAAGCTGTCCAACCCATTTGGGCAAGAGAAAATGTTTGTGACATGGTGGTGTAACCCCAGATGTTAATACATCTAATAAACAAATATCATGGGGGCTTGAATGTGGTTTTAGCCCCGGTATTTATAACCGGGCAGAAAAATTCGAGGGTGCTGGCGTTTCTTTAACGTTGCAGCTTAAACGATTTTTGCCCGGAGGGTGGTTACTACAATCATCAAATACTCCTTGGTTTTGGTTAAATATATGCGTTTGACAGAGCACACTTTAACAAAGTGGACCGTGTGGTGCAAGACGTAGGAGCGAGCTCCAGCTCGCGATTTTGGCCTACGAGGAGCGCCTCCCGGACCAAATATATATGGGGTTGTGGCAACATTATAAAATGACGACACATTCAACACATTCATCGCGAGCTGGAGCTCGCTCCTACACGGATAGTGGAAAATTACTAACTGTCAGGTATAATACTCACTTCATCAACCCTCATATTAATCCTTCATGACAATATAGGTCACAAAAATGAGTAAATCGAAAAAAGCGCTTTTAGTTAAGAAAAGCGAACAGGCAAGCAACACCGCTGTCGATACCGGCAGAGGCGCAATCAAAGATAACTATCTGGCGGCATTAGTCACCTCTAAAGTGTACAAAATGCAGGTGGTACAAGCTAAAAAGGGCAAAGGGTCTTTCAAACGTAAAGACAAACACAAGGCTCAATGCCAAAGTAAAGGACGAGAGTCCTATTTAATGGCGGCTTAACTTCTTTCCTTAAGGAATAAACCAAGCCTTCATCAAATAGGATTTTTGTTTAAAAAACCCATTCAAGCATATCGTTAATAATCGAATTAGTCTTGCCAAGCACGGCTAGATCTAGATCAACCCCCACAACCACCGCCGCATCCTCCGCCGCCACCACAACTGGCATCGCCACCACTGTCAGCGCCACCACCAAAGTCGAGCCAAGATGAACTTTCGTCCTCTTCGGCCAAATTTGCAGTGCTATCGTCCATAAATGAAGGTAACGCCCCCTCGTCAATACTGCTGTCAAAAATGGCCGCGTCACGCACGTCAATGGCTTGGTCACCGATGCTTTGCAGGGTCTCACTGCTTTCGTTGATGATATCCATGTCAGCGGCTTGAACGTTCATTGACGACATGGTCCCCATCCACATTAGCGTGTACAGCGAAAAACCATCCCAGCCCGGATAACCTCGGTGCACCATCGGGGCTGTGTTTCTGTCGCCAATTCTCCCCTTACCGTCTTTGCGAGGACGTATCACCTGAACTTTGTTCTGTGACTTCACTTCTTCGCAACGGATCGCACTGCGGAATGTTTGTTCAAGGCTGTTGATAAAGCTGTCAAACAAGCTGCGGTATCGCGCAACAAATTTGTCGTAGTCCTGGGTGTTTTTAAACTGGCTGTTAAGGCGGGCATCGAGTTGTTCGACCGTTTCACCGTCTTGCGCTTTAAGTGCCTGAATGACGCCATTGACGTTAATGTTAATGGGCATTTCGTCGACTTTGTGCACGCGTTGAATGTCGATTTCAATCAGGTAGCGTAGCTGTTCGTCTTGGTGTTCGAGCACCAAATAAATGTCGTTAAACAGGGTCGCTTCAAATCTGTCGGTGCCCAGTTTGAAATCACGCATGGCATCGGCCAAATCATTGTCACGGCCTTCTGAGTCGTAATAAAAGTCGTTGCCGTCTTTAGCCAGTCGCACAATATTGTTGATGTTGGCCTGACGTAGCGCAATATTCAGTTCTTGCAACATCGAAATGGCGGTAAAGGTTTGGTGTTTTTCTTTGGGAGATAATAAGCCAGAAGTCATCGCATGAAAGAGTTTGGCAAAGACTTTAGTCGGTGCCTTGCGTTCTATCAATACTTCGACTTTTGGTTGCAATGAGATTTTACTGGTAAATAACATAGTCATTCCCTTATTGGGGGTTTACGCTTCACAACCTGAACAGCCGCCAGTGGTATTAGCCACCAAATGTTTGCCCCAAAACCACACAGGGGGTGCGCCGTAACGTTGTGTGTATAAATTCAGGCAATGTTCGAATTGCTGATGATTTTCTACCTTATCATCTGAGGGCGTATGATGAAGGTATTTTTTGTAAAGCTTTGTACAATAATCACTGTAAACTCGCGTACTTAGAATAAACTGGTGCCAAACCAAATCAACCCGCACGCTTGGGGTCAGCACCTGTTCAACACTGACCAATGATAAAAACCGCAAGACCTCTAACAATCCCTGTGCCGGTGTACAATCACCGAGTTCACAGTGTTGGCTTATTTTGCCTTCAAGGAAAGGTGCGGCGACAAAAACCTGTGTCACTTGAGCATCGAGCGACAAACCGTCCAAAACGCGAGGTAACAATAGCGAACCACTCATGTGCCGCTGTTCCGGTAAACTTTTTGCTCCAGACGATTGATCAAATGACTGGTTTGGGTCAAAAATATCGCAAACAAACCGTCACCTCGAAGCTGTTCGTGGGTCAGCTCTTCAATAGCCCTAAGTTTGATGTTGGTTGCCTGGCTCAATAGCGATTTGAGATATTCGGGGTCGTCCTCGGCATCGCACAAACGTTCAAGCCGCACAGTTTCATCGAGCAACAAATCGAGTTTTTCTTTGTACACCGACAATTCCTGCTCGGCCTGTTTGCCGCGTAGCCTGCGGTAACCTACCCAAGCAAAATACCCCATCGCCACCAAGGCAAATATAATTTCTTTAATGGCGGCAATCGATTCGGCAAAATTGGCAAAAACACCGATGCCACTGTAGGGGTCCAAAAATTTCAGGGAGGCCGGTTTTAGCGGAAACAACGACCATTCTCTGACCTCTTTGGGCGTCATCATCAACGGAAAATGAGCCCGCAGGTTGGTCTCATAAATGGTTTTCAACACGACCTCAACCAAGTGCTCATCAATGCCTGGACGACTGATCAGAATCGCGGTCGAGGCAACAGAAGTCGTATCAGCCTGTGGGATTGGCGGGTTTTGCGAAAAAATCCCCTTGGGAATAACAAAAGGGTGCAAGTGAGTATGTTTTAACGCGATGGCCTTGGCATCGGATATCGGCAGCAGTTTGAGTAAATTGTCTTTAACCACCTTTTTAATGTCTTTGTTGAGCAACCCGCCCACCGCAATAGACACATCATAAGTGGGTCGTTTATCTGTTGCAAAATAACCTTCATCGAGCTTGAAGGATTTGATTTCGTAGTGCGCCAAAATGCGCTCGCCAGTGATCCGTGAGCCAGAACCCTCGACGCCAAGGTTAATGGTTTTACCACTCAAATCGGCAATGTAATTGACATTGGCATATTGCGTGGCAAACATTAAAATCGGTTCGACAAACAGTGGCGTCACCACCTCAATGCCGTCAAATGTATTCACCCCAGCTTGAACAATCGAAAAATCTACTTTTTGTTGCTGTATCAAGGTGGCATTTTCGCTCGAACCTTTGGTACTTAACAGTTTGACCGATACGTTACCTTGTTTTTGTAGTTTATCTTTTAGCAACATACCAAACTGATGATACAAACCGCCTTTTTCGCCCGTGGCAATGATAATGGTTTTTTGCCCTGAACCAGAACAACCCGTCAGCATCAACACACCCAAAACAAACATTAAAAACCCACGCATCGCGGTTATTATCCTAATCAAAAAAATCCTATTGATTATGTTTGTATGTGTCGGTTTTCACAAGTTTCTCAGCGGTCAAGGTCTACAACTGCTTTACTTTTGAACAAATAGGCACCAACACATCGAACAAATACCTATAATAAGCCCAAAGAGTAAATATCAAAGACAGCTGCTAGCAACTAAACCCTAACCCCAGCCAAGAACCATTGGACACAACAGCCGGGCAATGATAAAACTACCCGGCAAAAATTAATTAACAATAAAAGGTCAGTTATGACGACAGTTGAAGACGATTCATTCTTAAAAAACCTGATTTCAACCCCTTTGGTTGCGCAAATCGCATTCGCCATTGTTTTGGGCGTAGTGCTGGCCATTGTTGCACCAGAGGTGGCCATGTCACTGTCAATACTGGGCAATTTATTTGTCGGTGCACTAAAGGCCGTAGCGCCTGTGCTGGTATTTGTTTTAGTGGCGTCATCGATTGCCAATCAAAAAACCAACAGCGATGCTGACTTGAAACCCATCGTCGGCCTTTATCTTATCGGCACCCTCAGCGCAGCCATCATTGCGGTGGCCTTAAGTTTTATGTTCCCAACCGAGCTGACGCTTGATCTTGCCAAAGCAACCAATAATCCGCCACAAGGATTGGGTGAAGTGCTCTCAACGCTGGCTTTTAAAGTCGTCGACAACCCGATTAACGCCATCGCTACCGGCAACTATATCGGCATTTTGGCTTGGGCGCTGGGACTGGGTTTTGCGCTCAAAAGTGGCAGCGATTCTACCAAAGCGATGGTGCACGACTTTGCCGATGCAATATCCAGCATCGTCAGAATCGTTATCCGCTTTGCCCCGCTGGGCATTTTGGGGCTGGTCGCCAACGCCATTGCCACCACCGGGTTCGACGCGATTAGTCAATATAGTCATCTGGTCACTGTATTGGTCAGCGCAATGTTGCTCATCGCCTTGGTTGTTAACCCATTAATTGTTTATGTTATCACCCGTAAAAACCCCTACCCGCTGGTATTCACCTGCCTGCGCGAATCTGGCATCACCGCCTTTTTTACCCGCAGCTCAGCAGCCAACATTCCGGTGAATATGGCTTTATGCAAAAAGCTTAATTTGCACGAAGATACCTATTCTGTTTCAATCCCGCTGGGTGCTACCATCAATATGGCCGGTGCAGCCATTACCATCACAGTGTTAACACTGGCCACCGCACATACTTTGCATATCGAAGTGGATTTTGCCACTGCGATTTTGCTCAGTGTTGTTGCTTCTATTTCGGCTTGTGGTGCCTCTGGAGTTGCTGGCGGGTCTTTGTTGTTAATACCGCTGGCCTGTAGCTTGTTTGGTATAGACAACGACATAGCGATGCAGGTGGTTGCTATCGGCTTTATCATTGGGGTGATTCAAGATTCGGCAGAGACCGCGCTTAATAGCTCAACCGATGTGGTCTTTTCTGCTGCGGCATCACATCATTTGATGACACCTGACAACAGTAATATCTCCTCTAAGTAACAATCAAGCCAATACCGCAGGCGGTTACAACACCGCCTGCGCAACATCATCAGCGATAGCCCTACCAATCTTCAAACTTTCTATTGTTATATCAGGAAACCTCATGGTGAAACGCTCTCAAAAAATCAGTTGGGTCATAGCGGGTACGTCTTGGACTGTAGGTACTTTGGTACTTGCATTTACCCAAGGAGAATTACAGATTTTGGCGGCGTCTTTTTGGATAATCATAGCCATCTTTTTCTTTTCTTTGGGCATTGCTTTGCAAGCCCCAATGGTCGTAATAGAAGCGCCACAACCAGACAAAATGGTGTCTGTACTGTTGACGGAAGATGAGTATGCGTTACTGACGTCTAGGTTTTCCGACCATCAAGTCTGTGATCCCCCAACACCAATGGACCATGCCATTGAGACGTTGATGAAATATTCAGCTGCTAATAAGGATGTTGCAAAGGCCACGTACGGAGACAAATTGTAGGCGGGAGGTTCATCCGAAATGTCGGACCACCCGCATCTTTTTGGTCGATTTAATAACCAAACTGTTGTGATAACGATTAAAAGGCAGGCTTTCTTCAAGGGGATAAAACCATGACCGCCACGATGACGGTCATGTTTAGGTGGGGCTATTCAGTCGTTAAAACGGGTTATAATCAAAGAAAATCCTCATCACAGTCAGTGAAAAGATAACCACCAGAATCACTGGCACAAAAGTGCTCAGGGCGACATCAACGTACTTTTCTAACCAAGAACCTTCATAACCTTCATTTCCTTCGGCCAAGGCTTTGTTTAAGTTAGCTTTCTTCCAACGGAACATCACGAACAAACAAACCAGCAGACCATTTAATGGTAAAATGGTGTCGTAGAATACATCGTATATCACTTGAAAAAAGGATTGGTCTTTACCAGAATATTCGACAAAATTGGTCAGCCAATCAACCATGCCAAATGACATAGTCGCCAGCACAGAAAATACGCCCAGAGCAATGACCATCACTTGCAATGACTTTTTACGGCTGTAACCTTTTTCATCCATAACGCTGGCAACAGGCACTTCGATGATTGAAACCAAAGAGGTTATCGCAGCGAAAAACACCAATAAGAAGAAAATCACCGCAACAATGCTAGCACCGAAATAACCGATTGAAACTTGCATCGCGAGGAAGATTTTCGGCAAGAAGCTGAATATCATGGTGATGGATGAGCCGCTTAACTCAGCGCCAACCGTATCGGGATAAATCGAGAATATCGCAGGCAATATCATCAAACCGGCTGAGAAAGCAACAAAGGTGTCAGTGATCGCCACAAATTTGGCCGATGACGGAATGTTGTCTTTCTTAGACAAATATGAACCATAAGTGATTAATATGCCCATACCCAACGACAGTGAGAAAAAGGCTTGTGACAACGCATCGCTGATGACTTTAACTGAAATTTTACTAAAATCAGGAATAAGATAATATCTTACACCGGCCATCGCGTTGTCCAGCGTCAATACGTAGATAACCATGCCAATCAACATCACCAACAAGGCGGGCATCATCACTTTGGCGGCGCGTTCGATACCGCCTTTTACGCCACCGGCAAGAATAGCCATAACGATAAGGGCAACGCCCACCATATAACCAAACAAGCTGTTATCAGTGAGGAATGATCCAAACGTTTCAGGCTCTGCCAGTTTATCGAGGTTGCCCATCAAGGCTTGAACCAAATAACCGAATATCCACACTGTAATAACGGTATAGAAAACGGCGATCATAAAGGGGGTGATTATCGATAATATTCCGGCAATACGCCACTTGCCGTCGCGACCCGAGATTTTGTTGTAGGCGCCCAGTGGGTCTTTGCGAGTGTGTCGACCCAGTGCCATTTCGGCGTACATGACAGGCATACAGATGAAAAAGACGAAGAGGGCATAAATCAGCAAAAATGCGCCGCCACCATTTTGCGCTGCCTTGACCGGAAATCCGACCAAGTTGCCTATACCTACCGCAGAACCTGCAGCAGCCAATATAAAGCCGATGCGAGATCCGAATTCTTCTCTTTGTGTTGTCATTATTACCTCGGGTTGGATGTATTTCTCTGCGCAGCATCCTAGCAAGATTCACCAAAAAAGTCTTCGCAAACACGGTGTAAAAGCGCAATAAAATGTAAAAACTAATTTAAAAAAACGTAAAAGTCCCGCTAGAATCCGGCATTTGCGGACAATCGCCGCATTTTCTGTGAGATATCCCCTAGTCATCGGTTTTTTGCTGGACATGTTTCGGGTGAAAGTCTACCATTTGCGCGCTTTTTCCACTGGCCTGACGGCCACTTATTGTCCTTCAGGGACTAAAATACAGAGATAATTTCATGATACGCAAACTCATCACAGTGGCGGTGTTAAGTTCACTTTCGAGCCAGGTTTTGGCAGAAGAAGAGAAGCGCACTTGGGACGCTTCGGCAGAACTGGGTTTTAACTTAACTTCAGGCAATACCGAAACAGCATCACTAAAGACCAGAATAGACGTCACACATCGTTTGACCAACTGGGAGAACACTTACATCTTCGACACTTTGAAAATAAAAGATGAAGAAAAAACCACCGCCGACAAAAGATTGTATGAAGCCGAGGGCAATTACAACCTCAATGAAGCCGGTTCATTTTTGTCTGTGTCTGGCACCCGAACGGAAAATACCTTCGGTGCATACGACAATACAAACACCATCGCCTTTGGTTACGGCAAGCGCTTTTATAATACCGACTCGTTGATAATAAATGCAGATATAGGTCCAGGTTACACTTTTTTTGAAGAAAACAACGACCCCGATTCTGAAGAAACCGACGAACCCAAAATCAAAGGTAATTCTTCTATCGTGCGTTTGGCAGGGGATTTGAGCTGGGAAATCAGTGACAGTGCCACTTTTACTCAAAAAATCACAATCAACAAGCAACTGAGCGAAAACAAAAATACCAATACCCGTTCAGAATCGAGTATATCAGCCCGTATTAACAATGCGTTGAAAATGAAATTTGGCGTGACCATCATCAACAACAGTTATGTGAGTGGTGATAGTAAAAAGACCGACACTGAGACTTCAGTGACCTTGGTTTACGCTTTTTAATTTTTTTTTATGGCCCTTTATGCCCCGGTACCCGGGGCTTATGTCAAACTGCCAATCAATGATAGTTAGAAGGCAAACAATCGAATTGTGCCTTAAAGCACTGGCTGAAGTAAGAATGTGAAGTAAACCCGACCTGATGTGCCACCACGCCCGGCGATACGCCCTGATTAAGCTGCTCGGCAGCCTTTTTCAAGCGAAAGCTGCGAATCGATTCTGCCGGGGTTAAATCCAACAACGATTTCATTTTTCGCCCTAGTTGACGATGACTCATCGCCAGTTCACTGGCCAAAAACGCCACATCAAGACTTTCATCACTGTAATGTTTTTCAAGCACCAGATTGATCCGTTCAAAAAAGACCTGATTGACGCTGTTGATGGATTTGGTCTGCTCAGGCTCGGCTTGTACTGCTGCTTGCGGCGCTTGTGTCGTAGCAGAAGTTGCCTTTATCTGGATTGTTTCAACCCCAGCTTCAACTCTTGCCTCAACTCCTACCTCAACATGGTTTGGCACCACTGATTTGGCAGGTTCAGTAAACTCGCGCTGATAGCGATGACGCAACAGGCTGCGGATAGACAACAAACTTTCGATTCTGATCAACAATTCAACCGAATTAAACGGTTTTTCGAGGTATTCATCGGCATTTTCTGACCAACCCCTGATCCGGCTTTGCATATCGCCTTTGGCGGTCAGTAGCACCACTGGGATATGACCGGTCAAATCGTCTTCTTTAAGTTGCTTAAGTACATCAAAACCACTGATACCTGGCATCATTACGTCACTGATCACCAAATCGGGCAAGTTTTCTTTGGCAGCAGCTACCCCTTTTTCACCGTTATTTTCAGTGATGCACTGATATTTTTCAGCCAACGTGTCTTTAAGCAGTTCGAGCATGTCTGGGTTGTCGTCTATCAACAGCAGGGTCGGTCGTGACGAGTCTGATGCATCTATAACCACGTCGCTATCTTCAATGACAGCATTGTTCATCTCGTTTAGCGGATAAGCCAATGACTTGATTTCAGTTTGTGATGAATTAGACAGTGAGATGATTTTTTGCACCGCTTCACTGTCGGTCTTGCTCAGCGGCAAGACCACAGTAAATTGACTGCCCTTGCCGATTTCACTGGTCAGGGTGATTTTGCCGTCATTGGCCTCTACCAGCTCTTTCACCAATGCCAAACCAATACCGGCACCTGGAATGTTTTCGTCGTGTTTTTCGTTGGCTCGGGTAAAGCGGTTAAAAACAATCTTCTGGTTGTCGGCGTCAATACCAATGCCAGTATCGGCGATCACAATCACCACCTCCCCCGGTTCCTCGGTTACTGTCACCGCGATGCTACCATCAGCCTTGGTATATTTAATCGCATTGGAGATCAAATTGGTCAAAATCATTTCCAGCGAATCGGCCTTTAACGACAACACCACGTCTTCAAAGGGTTCGTGAAGTAAAGTCAGGTTTTTGCTGTCAAACAGCGGCTGAAACGAGGTCAGCAACATCTCTAGGGTTTCGAACAATGAATAATTGTGGCGCTCGTCGGTGTCGGCTGTTTCGAGTTTTGACAGCTCAAGCAATTGCTCAACCATGCGCAACAGACGTTGTCCGTTGCGTTTCATCATCGACACTTTACGGCCAAAATCGGCTACCGTTTGCGATTGGGAAATCGATTCCAACGGGTTAAGAATCAAAGTCAGCGGGGTTTTGAATTCGTGAGAAATATTGGCAAACATCCGCTCTTTTTGTGACATCAAACGATTAATGGTGGCGGTTCTTTCAATAACCCCTTGCTCCAGTTCGTTGGCTCTTTGTACCAACGCTTTTGTACGGTAGCGATAGAAGCTGTAGAGGCTAAAAACAATGGTAAATGCGTAGAACAGATAGGCCTGCCAGGTTTTCCACCACGGCGGTGTCACGGCAATTTTAAGCGAGCGAATATTGCTGTGCCAGTCTCCCCCGATGTAACCAGTTTTGATTTTAAGCGTGTAATCTTTGGCCGGTAACGAGGTAAACGTGGCGATGAGATTATTGCTGCTAGCTTCTACCCAGTGTTCGTTCAATCCTTCGAGTTTATAGGCAAAGCGAATATTTTCTGACTCATTGTAATTACTGCTCGAAAACGCCACCGAGAACCAATAATCTTGGTAAGACAAAGTTAACTCATCCATCGAATTGATGATTTGACTGATCGGTGAATCGATGGAGTCACTCTTAAAGGGCACCGGCTGGTTGAATAATTTAAAATCCGACAGCAAAATGGGAAAATAAGACGTTTTCCGCATAAATAATGATGATACTTTATCCGGCGAAAAACGCACCAGCGAGGTGTAATTACCCATCACAACATCACCATTACCTGCAATAGTGACCATTTCAGGCGTGATGTCTTCTAGTCTTAAACCGTCACGACGACCAAGGGTGTTGACTTGCCCGCTGTTGGGGTCATACCGGACAATGCCTTTACTGGTGCCCAACCACAATGCACCACTGGCGTCTTCAACAACGCTTTTAATACGATTAACCGGCAAACCATCAGTAACGTCAGTATAAGTCATCGTTTTGCTAAGTAAATCCACCTGCGCCAGCCCAGCGTCATTTGTGGCAGCCCAGATCCTGCCTTTACCATCTTGATACAAGGACCAAATCACACTGGTGTCGTGGTCTTTATCTTTAAGCTCAAACCAAACACCGGTGTTTTTGTCCATTACTCTAAGACCATCACCTCGGGTGCCTGCCAGCACATAATCATCCAATGCCAACAAAGATTCAATGGTATAGGTGTCCAAGTGACGCACATATTGATGGTTTTTTTTGTCAAAACTATAAACCCCCGACCCTTTTTTTTCTCTATTATAAAAACCGAGCCACAATGTGCCCTGATTATCGATGTCGAGACTATGCAGTTTGGTAGAATGCAGTTTAGCCGTTTGTCCTTCAAACTCGCCGTAGGGACTGAGCTGTTTGCTAATAAGGTCATAATTGTACACACCTTTTTGATCGACGTTAAAAACCAAAGTCTGGTTGGCATCTTCAGTGATCGCCGTGATAAAACCGATATCTTTTACTTCTGGAACAAAAGCGCCAATATGCTGATCAAAACGATAAAGGTCTTCGCCCGCGCCCAACCATAGTGAGCCTTGACTGTCTGTGTAAGTAGAGAATAGATGGGCGTTTGCCTGACCAGCAGTACTAAAGTGTTCAAACAACAAACTACTGGCTGATAGTTTATACAAACCAGCACCAGCGGTGACAAACCACAAGGCACCGCTATTATCTTCGAAAATATCAAGAAATCGGGAGAAATTGAGATTGTCGTTACCATCAGGCCCTTGGTTAACTTCGGTAAAGGCGCCAGCACCGGGCATCAATACGTTAATACCGTTGAATTCTGTGGCAACCCACAAGCGTCCTTGACGGTCCTCAAAGATACCTTTAACTTCAACTTGTCCGGTTTTGTTTATTGATTTCATTGGCAATGCATAACGCTTAAAATGCTGATCTTGTTCGACAAAAAGGTTGGTACCTTTGACCGTTGTCGTCCAAATGTCACCATTTGATGCCTCATAAATGGTATTGATGCCATTTGAGTCCAGAGTGTTAACATTAACGTCCTCATGCTCGAAATGTACAATCGAATGCTGGCTTGACGCCTTCATCGAAAGCCCCTGATTCTTGCGGGCAAACCACAATCGGCGTTGCTGATCTTCAAAAATGGCTTTGATATACACGGGGTCTTCGCCGTTGGCCGGTTCAAGCTGGGTATTTAAGCGTTGATTGGTCAGAGTTTTGGTATCAAAGCGGTTGATCCCCTGCACCGAGCCTATCCACAAAATTTGGTTTTTTCCAGCACTGATGCTCACCAGTTTGTTGCTGTCGAGGGTATTGGGGTTTTGCTTGTCATGAGCAAAGTTGACGAACTGTTCAGTGCGCGGATCAAATCGGCTCAAACCCCCACCAAAGGTGAGCATCCACAAAAAACCTTGCTCATCTGTAACAATTGAGATCACTACATTATGCGGCAAGCTATTGGGATCATTGCTGTTATGCTCGTAAAGTTTGGTGGTGTAACCATCAAACCGCAACAAACCACTGATGGTACCCAGCCACAAAAAACCGCTACTGCCTTGGGCTATAGTTAGGGTCTGTTTGAGCGATTGCTCATTAATACCTTGGATATGTTTGACCATTGGTCCAATATTTGGCAAGCTAACGGCCCCGACAACTCCTTGAAAAAAGAATAAAAACAACACCACCAAAAACTGGCCCCATTTTACTGGTGAGACACCTAAATCGTTTTGTCTAAATTCATTCATTGGCAGCCATCTTCTATAAATTTATGATCATTATTGAGCCGTTACATTCTACGCAGGTCTATGCTTTACAACAATAACTTTACATCAGGGGGAATCCTAAAAAAATAGCGAAATAATGAGAATAAACAACGAACGCCCCTACATTTTGATACATTTTCATACAAACAAGTCTTTTTCTTTACAATTTATTAATGTAGTATGGCTAGCAATTGGCAAGAGGCCAAATCTAGGAAGTTGTAATAGTCATTGAATCGTCGTTATTAAGTAAAAAGGGTATATTATGTTGAAAACTGCAATTAAACACTCCATTGTCGCATCCATTTTTTCATTAACTGCATTGGCTGGCAGCTCAGTCGCCATGGCAGGTGAACTCTCTTCTTCTTTCAAAAGTTTTCAACTAAAAGAACAAACAAGTTCAACACCTAAAAACCTAGGCCCTTTAGGCGGTAATATTGATGACGGAGTAAATGCACCACCTGGCAATTACCCATGTCCTATCAATTTATGTTATCAAAGTGACAACCCAGCTGAAACAAGTTGTGGTGGTGGTTCCGGTGGCCTCGTTGTGATGGTGCAAACCACTGAAGAATACTGCGATGCCCACGGTTATAACGATGGCAGAGCTTTTTAACTGTTCGAGTTAATTTGATAAAGCCCTGATATTGTTCCAGACAATATTAAGGATACACTCCATCCATGGAGATAAAAGCCAACCTTGAGTTGGCTTTTTTTATGACTGTTTTTCGTCATTTTGGGCCGCTGCAAGCACAATGACCATGTAATTACAGGGCAGGCAATGGTATTTGGCCTTGAAACAACTGCTGAAATAAGAATGTGAAGTAAACCCCACCTCGTAACACACACAACTTGGGCTCTCCCCTTTAATCAACTGATCTGCGGCTTTATTAAGGCGAAAGTTGCGTATTGCCTTGGCTGGACTCATGTCGACCATGGTATGCATTTTACGATTCAATTGTCTTTTGCTGGTGAGCATTCCTCCAGCAAACCGGGTCACATCAAAATGGCAATCGTGGTAGTTTGTCTCTAGCACCTTGTCTAGCAACACTGTGAATTTTCGTTTGAGTTGACCCGCTTTCATTTTTTCAAAGACAGCCACATCTACTGGTTGCCCTTTGATGCTGTTCGGAGCCAAAATAACATTGGTGTTGGCCTTACTCGGCTGCATGATAATTTTTTGATAGCGCCTTGCCAGCAGATTGCGATTTGACAATAAATGGCCAATTCGCAGTATCAGTTCCGCAGCATTGAAGGGGTTTTCAATACAGGCGTCAACCCTTGGCTGTGAGCGATTCAAACGATAGTTTTGACTGGTGCTGTGCGTTAACAAGAGGGTTGGAATAGAACAGGTATCGGGATTTCTTTTTAACATAATGGTGATCTCAGCCCCGCTTATTTGCTCTATCATCACATCACAGATGACTAAATCGGGCCTTTGTTCACGCGTTTGCGTGATGATATCGGCAGTGTTGTCAGTCATAATGCAAACAAAAACATCATCAAGACAAGCAGCCAGTTGTTCGCGCATTTCGCCGTTATCTACAACCACCATAATTGTTGCTTTCTTTAATGACGGTTTTTGTGGTGTCGACGCTTTATCCTCGCCTTGCCCTTCGATTGTTCTATTGTGGCTGTATACGCGAACGCGTCTCAAATAATAAAATAGAAAGCTTAAAGACCCCAGCAATACATAAAAGGCATAGGCCGTGCTTGTTGCCCAGTAAGATGGTCCTATGGCCCCAGCTAAAGCACGGCGATCATTGCCAAAGCGCATACCGGGATCGAAACGCCGGTTGCTCAAGGTTTTAATATTAAACAGGTTAAGTCCGTGCTTTGAACCGATCCACAGTTGGTTGTCTGGGGTGAGTGCAACAGAGTTTAAATCATTGCTGTCTAGTGTTGTGCTATCCCCCGGCACATGAGAAAAATGAACAAAAGTCTCTTGTGCCGTATCAAAACGGCTTAATCCTTGCCCCCGGGAGATAATCCATAGATAACCCTGATTGTCTGCCACCACATCAACAACCCAATTATCAGTAAGGCTGTCGGCGTCATCTACTTGATGAGCAAAACGTTTTACCGAATCACCATCATAACGAAACAGACCATTGGGGGTCGCGATCCACAAGAATCCTTCTTGGTCTTGAGCCAACGCATTAACCTGTTTAATGGCAAAGTCTTCGAAGTTGTTGATGTTTTCGACAAGAGGGCTGGCACTAACGCAGAATTGCAGGCATAACAACAGCCACAAACGGTGGTTACTGGCGAAAAACCTAATGAGTTTAAAGATTTTGTTCTGCATGGGTTTTATCTACTAGAAACCCTTTTCTGTCAAAGGATAATTTGAGTTTAGTCCGCATCTTTGGAGCTGTAAAGAATCAGAGAAAGTAACCCTAATCGATGAAAAAAACAGCAAACAGTGCGCAACATGACAAAACAGTCGGCGAAAACCGTGTTATTTGGCAAAAATCATTGCGTGCCCAATTATTTAATTCTATAAATGAGCAGTGACTAGAGCACAACGTGTCAAGTCGAACAAAACCAACGGCCCGGCATTTATGGGGCCTAATAAGTAAACGGTTAAAAAAGGGTTATTATGAACAGGATCTCCTCCGCTATCGAATTAATTGACGACTCATATGATGTGGTCGTCATCGGCTCAGGTTACGGCGGCGGCATCAGCGCCTCACGCCTCGCCAGAGCGGGCAAAAAAGTGTGTTTGCTCGAACGGGGTAAAGAAATTTTACCCGGCGATTTTCCCGACACTGAACTTGAAGCCGCGCAGCAACTGCAATTCGATACCGCCAAAGGCAAAATTGGTTCACCCACTGGATTGTACAATATCCACGTCAACGAAGAACAAAACGTGGTTGTCGGTTGCGGCCTGGGCGGGACATCGCTGATCAACGCCAATGTCTCTTTAGAACCCGAACCCGAAGTATTTGACGATCCGCGTTGGCCCGATGAAGTCAGGGCACATAAAGATACTCTACTCAAAGAGGGTTTTGCCCGCGCAAGAGAAATGCTCAAACCCAATCCTTATCCCCAGTCGCATCCGCCACTAAACAAATTGCTGGCCCATCAAAAATCGGCTGAAGCGATGGGACAAGCGGCCAATTTTTACCGTCCACCCATTAATGTAAACTTTGAAAAGCTTGAAAATGACCTCAACCATGTTGGCGTAAAGCAACTCCCTTGCAACAACTGCGGCGACTGCGTTTCCGGCTGTAACTATGGTGCCAAAAACACCACTTTGATGAATTACCTGCCCGATGCCCACAACCACGGTGCCGAGATTTTTTGTGAAGCGCCGGTCAGTCACCTCGAAAAAACCGACAACGGCTGGCTGGTACATTATCAGCCGGTAGGTCTTGGCAGGGACAAATTTGATGCACCCACCCAATTTGTCAAAGCTGATATTGTGGTGGTCAGTGCCGGCACATTGGGCAGTACAGAAATACTGTTACGCTCAAAAGAAAAGGGGCTGGTACTGTCTGACGAGCTGGGTAAAAACTTTAGCGGCAACGGCGACATTCTAGGCTTTGGTTACAACAACGACCAAGCCATTGATGGTGTTGGTTTTGGTCAACACAAACCGGGTGAATTGACCGATGTTGGCCCTTGTATCACCAGTATTATCGACATGCGTTATGGCGATGACTGGCGCAGTCGTATGGTTATTGAAGAAGGTTCAGCCCCAGGTGTATTAGGCAAAATATTGCCCGGCGCACTGGCTTTGGCTGCAACAGCAGTTGGCAAAGACACCGACAGCGGTTTCATGGACGGCGTCAAAGAAAAAGCTCGCGAACTGCAAAGTTACATACAGGGTGCGTATAAAGGCGCAGTCAACAACACCCAAACCTACCTCATCATGAGTCATGACGATGGTGCTGGCGTCATGAAGCTTGATGATGACAAGCTGCGCATCGACTGGCCGGGTGTGGGCGAACAAATCAACTTTGTCAAAGGCAACGAACAACTTTACGCCGCCACCAAAGCATTGGGCGGCGAATACGTCGAAAACCCCGTCTGGACCAAGCTGTTCAACAAGAGCCTGGTCACCGTTCATCCATTGGGCGGCTGCGTCACCGGTGCCGATGCAAACCAAGGGGTAACCAATCACAAAGGACAGGTGTACAGTAATACCAGCGGCAGCGATGTTTATGCAGACTTGTATGTGTCTGACGGCGCAATCATTCCAACTTCACTGGCGGTTAACCCATTACTGACCATTTCGGCCATGGCAGAGCGTTGCTGCGTGCTGATGGCGCAAGACCGTGGTTGGACCATCAACTATGACTTGCCCTCAAAACCGAGTAAAAAGCCAGTAGAGCAAAAACTGGGCATTGAGTTCACCGAAACCATGAAAGGGTATTTTTCGACAGATTATGAAGCAGGAGAATCGATTGACAGTTACCTTAAATCTGCGCAAAACGGCGAAACAGCCAATTCAACCATGGAATTTACCCTCAGTATCATCTCGGATGACCTAGATGAACTGGTGGCAAGCCCGGCCCATAATGCCAGTATCATCGGCACGCTGAACGCCCCGGCGCTAAGCGATGATCCATTAACCGTCACCAACGGGGTATTCAACCTATTTGTTCGGTATCCAGAAACACCTGATACCAAACACATGAATTACAACATGCAGGTGACATCAACCTCAGGTGAAGCGTTTTATTTTAGTGGTTACAAAGTGGTTAAAGACAGCAACATCACCACGATGTGGCACGATACGTCTACTTTATATGTCACCGTTCATAAAGGCGAGAATGCTGAAGGTCAGATAGTCGGCAAAGGCGTGTTGCACATCAAACCGACCGATTTTCTAACACAAATGACCACGATGAAAGTCCTCAATGCCAACAGTGTTGAAGAAAAACTCAAAGCAACGGTGCGATTCGGCAAATATTTCGCCGGGGTACTGTGGCAGAACTATGGCGGTATTTTTTACGAAGAACCTCGTTTTAACGCCGACGCGCCACCGCGTAAAAAACGCCCTTTACGCGCCGATGCACCGCAAGTGCACATGTTTGACACCGAAGATGGTGTCAACTTGCGTTTGACTCGTTATCAGGGCGGCACCAAAGGCCCGGTCATGTTGGTTCATGGTTTGGGTGTGGCTTCGAGCATTTTCTCAACCGATACCATTCCAACCAATCTGGTCGAATATCTGAGCGCGCACAATTATGACGTTTGGTTGCTTGATTTCAGAGTCAGCATCGACCTACCTGCGGCCAGTGAGCAATGCAACGGCGATCAGGTCGCCAAATACGACTTCCCGGCGGCCATAAAAGTGATAAAAGAACAAACCGGCCACCCGGATGTTCAGGCATTGGTTCACTGTTATGGTGCAACAACCTTCTTTATGTCGATGTTGGCCGGATTAAAAGATATCCGCTCAATTGTTTGCTCGCAGATTGCCAGCAACTTGGTGATCCCCACCTCAACGGCCATCAAAACCGGTGTTCATCTTCCCGGGTTCCTTGAGAAACTGGGTATCAAATCAATGACGGCCTACACCGACGACGACGAAAGCCTGCTGGGCAAAGTGTATGACAAAGCAATGGAACTTAACGCAATGTCACAAGCTCAGGGCCAGTGTGATAACCCGGTATGCCATCGTATTACTTTCTTATATTCGTCGTTGTATCGCCACGAAACGCTCAACGATTCACTGCACAACAACCTGCACGAATTGTTTGGCGAGGCCAATATCACCACCTTAAAACATCTATCGGAAATTTGC
The DNA here is from genome assembly GCA_013216025.1 of Algicola sp. Taxonomy (GTDB): domain Bacteria; phylum Pseudomonadota; class Gammaproteobacteria; order Enterobacterales; family Alteromonadaceae; genus JABSOG01. Next base: position 19,053 of record JABSOG010000026.1, read on the forward strand.
CGTAATCGCCAGCTGGTCGATGCCGATGGTAACGATATTTATATGGGGAATATGCAAAACCTCGATTTGCCCATCTGTTTTATCTCAGGTGAACAAAACGAGTGTTATTTGCCCGAGAGTACTGAAATCACCTATAACCTGTTACGGGAGAAATTTGGCGACAGTCAATATAGCCGCCACGTTATCCCGGATTATGGCCACATAGACTGCATTTTTGGCAAGAATGCAGTGGATGATGTTTATCCCATTATGCTGGCGCACTTAGAGAAGACTGCTGCTGGTTAAACAAGTTACCCGTAATATATTAGGGGCGCGCTGCGCCCCTTTTTTTTGCCTGCGGCTTAAATTCAAAAACTTTAACACGGAGGCACGGAGTCACGGAGTCACGGAGGAAAGAAAGAGGAAAAACACAAAAGCACAAAAGCACAAAAGCCAAAGATTAGGTCAACCCTATTTTCTTACATATTACCTTTTTTCGTATTTTATCTTTTCTCTTTCTTTCTCCGTGCCTCCGTGTTGAGATCTTTTGACTTTGATTTTTCCTTTTGACACAAGCACAAAAAAACCTTCCGAAGAAGGTTTTTAAATTCAATACCCTGTCTAAGGACTATTGAAACAAAGACTCAATATTCAAACCCTGATGAGTAACCACCTCTTTGAGGCGTCTCAAGGCTTCAACTTGAATCTGCCTGACTCGCTCACGAGTCAAGCCAATTTCTTTGCCGACATCTTCGAGTGTAGAGGGCTCATAACCCAACAGACCGAAGCGACGGGCGAGAACTTCACGCTGCTTAGAATTGAGATCTTCTAACCAGTGCACGATATTCTCTTTGATATCGTCATCCTGCATTTTCAGCTCAGGACCCATACCACGCTCATCAGCCAACACGTCTAGCAGAACTTTGTCTGACTCACCGCCGATTGGTGTATCAACCGAACCGATGCGTTCATTCAAACGCAGCATTTTACTTACCGCTGACACCGGTTTATCAAGTTTAAAAGCAATGTCTTCTGCTGTCGGTTCATGGTCCAGCGTTTGTGCCAGTTCACGTGCCGTACGCAGATACACATTAAGCTCTTTAACCACATGAATCGGCAAACGAATGGTACGGGTTTGATTCATGATGGCGCGTTCGATGGTTTGACGTATCCACCAAGTCGCATAAGTCGAGAATCGGAAACCACGTTCAGGATCGAATTTTTCAACCGCACGAATCAACCCCAGGTTACCCTCTTCAATCAAATCAAGCAGGGCTAAACCACGGTTATTGTATCTACGGGCAATTTTTACGACTAAACGAAGATTACTTTCAATCATCCGTTTACGGGAAGCTTCACAGCCTTTTAAGGCTTTGCGAGAAAAAAAGACTTCTTCTTCTGCGGTCAGTAACGGTGAAAAACCAATTTCACCTAAATAAATTTGCGTTGCGTCGAGTGTTTTTTGAACTTCTTCTTTAGGACTGGCTTCTTCTTCAACGGCAACCGTTGCATCACCCAGTTTAAATTCGCTTTCTTCCTTAGTACCTCTAACTCCACTATCTTCGACTACGTTTTCAACACTTTTTTGTTCTAGTTCTTGTTTTTTACGCCCCATATGCCTCTCCTATAGTTTCAACAGCAAGGCACACACCACCACTACTGTTTACTACTCCAAACTTGCTGATCATGTACTATTGACCCTTTACCCCTTGCAACGGGCCCAGCACTAACGTTTCGGTAAATACTTGATTGGGTTTACTGATTTACCGCGGTAACGCACCTCAAAATGCAATTTTACATTTGGGCTGTCGGTATTTCCCATTTCGGCAATTTTCTGCCCGGCCTTGACGAAATCCTGTTCTTTGACCAATACCCTTGAGTTATGCGCGTAAGCACTTAAGTAATCATCGTTATGCTTAATGATAACCAGATTGCCATAACCTCGAAGAGCGTTACCGTAATAAACCACTTTACCATCGGCTGCCGACACAATTGACGTGCCACTTTTGCCTCCGATATCAATGCCTTTGTTACCATTTTCCTTATTTGAAAATCCAGCGATAATCCTGCCAGAGGTTGGCCAAACCCATTTTCTGATTTTATTTGAATAGGGCTTTTTTGTAGATGTCGGCTTGTTGCTCTGCGGCTTGTTTTGTTTCTTTTTTTGCTTAGCCGTTGGTTTATGCTGTGCTTTAGACTGACGATACTCCCCTTGTTTTGGTGTTGCAAGTGTTTTTGCCACAATCTGCGGCGAAATCACTGGGTTGACTTTAGGCACGCTGTGTCGCACTTTGTTTTTAGTGGATTTGACCACTTTTGGCCGCAACACAATCGTCTGACCAGGAAAGATTTGATACGGGGACTTGATTTTATTGAGTTTGGCTATCTGGCGAAAATCCAATCCAGAGCGCCAAGCGATAGAATACAGGGTGTCCCCTTTGACAACTTTGTGGTTGTTGCCGGTAATGTGTTTGTAATAGGTAACTCGAGCGTTCTTGGTGTTTGACCGAGATTTGGATCTGGACTGGAATCGGCTCTTGTTGGTCGATTTAGGCTTAGATTTAGATTTGACATTAACGGTTTCGACCGGTGCAGGCCCACTTCGCCCACTCGAACAACCCCACAGAGCCAACACCAGCACAACACCAAGCGCCAAGCGCCAAGGATGCGTGCGATTGAAGGTAAAGATGTCTGTGTGGCCCTGACGCATCAACAACTCCGTTAGAGCACCTTAGCGAACAAAAACGCCAGCACGGCCAAAATGACCACACCCCAGCCAATCCTGTCGACGTATAACCGCAATTTATCTTCCATTGGTTTGCCTCCCCATTTCATTAACCCGGCCACCAGATAAAAGCGTAAACTGCGGCTGATGGCAGACGCTATCACAAACGGCAAAAATGCCATTTGCATTACACCTGCGGTAATGGTGAACAACTTGTATGGAATGGGCGAAAAACCAGCCAAAAACACCACCCAAATCCCCCAATCCTCGAACCACTCACTGATGGTGGCAAATTTGTGCTCGTAACCAAAGCTTACGAGCAGTGGCTGCACCACAGGTTCAAACAATAAAGAACCCAATAAATACCCTACCATGCCACCAAGGACAGAGGCAACTGAGGTATAAAACGCAAAACGCCAGGCTTTTTCTGGTTTGCTCAGTGCCATGGGGGCCAACATCACATCTGGCGGAATGATAAAAAATACTGACTCGGCAAAACTCAAAATCGACAGATAGACCGGTGCCAATCGATGTTTGGACCAGACTAGGACCATGTCATACAATTTAGAGAAAAACTTCACGCAAGTGCCCCCGGTACCAGCGGCACAAAGCGCACACCGCAGACATCCTCGCTGTGAAACTCATCACCTTGACGCTTTATTACCCTAAGCACCTGATTTTCAATGCCAACGGGTATGATCAACACACCGCCATCAATCAATTGCTCCATCAATTTAACCGGCACCGAATCTGGCGCGGCAGTAACGATAATGCCCTCAAATGGCCCTTTGCTATCCCAACCCTGCCAGCCATCACCGTGTTTCATCGCAATGTTGTATAAATCCAGACCCTTAAGCCGCATTTTGGCCTGATACTGCAATTTTTGAATGCGCTCAATACTGAACACTTTATCAACCAGCTGGGCCAAAACCGCCGTTTGATAACCACAACCAGTGCCAATTTCAAGCACCTTTGAGGTCGCACCATGTTCCATCAACAATTCGGTCATTCTGGCAACAATATAAGGCTGCGAGATAGTTTGACCGTCACCAATGGGTAAAGCGGTGTTTTCGTAAGCTTTATGCGCCAACACCGGGCCCACAAACTCGTGACGAGGCACACTGGCAATGGCTTGCAGTACCTGCTGGTTTTTGATGCCGTCCAATATTAATCGTTGAGCAAGCTGTTCTCCTGCCCCTTGATAAGAGTTTCTCATGATAATTTCACTTCATTTATCCACTGTGTTAAAGATGTCATCGATTGATACGCCGTCATATCCACTGTTAACGGCGTTACCGAGGCATAACCCTCAGATATCGCATAAAAGTCGGTGTCTTGTGCATTGTCTCGAACCCGTCCGAGCGGCCCATACCAGTATATGTCGCGGCCCCATGGATCCGATTGACGACTCATGGTGTCTGGTTGGTGCCTGCGGCCCAGCCGAGTCACTTTAATGCCTTTTAATTGCGCCAGTGGCACATCTGGCACATTGATATTGAGTATCTGGTCACCTTTCAAGGGATGCTGCTGCAATTTTTTGACAATACGCAAAGCGACCTGGGCCGCCGTATCGTAATGTGCTTCATTCTTGCCAATGAGCGACACCGCAATGGCCGGCAACCCCATATGACGGCCCTCTGTTGCGGCGGCAACGGTACCTGAATAAATCACATCATCACCGAGGTTTGCGCCTTTATTAATGCCTGCGATCACCAAATCTGGTTTTGGTGTCATCAGCTGGTTAATGCCAAGATGCACACAATCGGCTGGCGTGCCATTGACCGAGATAAAACCATTGGCTTCATTTTGCACCCTTAGCGGGTTCATCAACGTCAAACCATTACTGGCCGCACTACAATTTCTATCTGGTGCAATCACCGTGATGTCATCAACCATCTCACTAAATACTCGGTGCAACACCGCCAAACCCTTAGCATTCACCCCATCGTCATTGCTCATTAACAGCTTCATTCACGCGGGCCTTGCTGTGATAAGTGTGATTTATGTGAGCAATCCACAACATTCACCAATTCTCTGAGCAACGCTGTGGCAAAACTGCCAGTAGGCAAATCAAAATCTAATCTGATGCTGTGCTCATTGAGCACCTGCATCGACAGGTTTGCCCCTTCAAGCTTTATCGGGCGACAGTCTACCTTCACACGCAACTCAATTAAACCATCAACCCAAGACTGGTATTCTGACAAAACCTGCTGTTCAAATGCCAGCGCATCATTTTTAGTTAACCAGTCGCCATCACCGGGTAAAGTCGCGGCAATTTGAATGTCACCCTCGGCCAAACGGGCCAATAACGTATCACTCATGGCTTCGCTGAAAAACGAACGGGTGCCAGACAATCGAAATATATCACCATCTATGGGCTGAGCAAACCGTTGTTGCTTAACTCTTTGACTCACCAGCAAATTAAACAGTAATGAACGGGCAGCGGAGATCACCAGACCTCTGAGTTTACGGTCCCTAATTTCCTCGCCACCAAACAGTCGTTTGGCCAAATTAAGGTTATTGCCACTGTGACCAAAACGCTGTGAACCAAAGTAATTGGGCACGCCTTGTTGTTTTATTTGCTCAATACGCGCCTGAACATCGGCCAAATCGTCAATATTACGCACCACAATGCTGAATTTATTCAGCCGATGACAGCCGGTTCGCAACTTTTTGAGGTGCCGGGTTTGTTTAACAATGCGAATAGTCTCACTTTCGAGCGGCGAAAAATCGATGGTGGTTTTCACCGGCACCGCCACACTAAACCACTGCCGGGTAATACCGTGACGGTCTTTTAAACCAGAATAGCTGACATCGCGGTTTCTGGCCCCGCTGATTTTGGCAATTTGTTTGGCGACATAAATAGTGTTTTCACCTTGTTTCTCAATAAACAGACAAACATGCTCGCCCTCGCCGCTTAGCTCAAACCCCAATACTTCTTCGACGATAAAGTCGGCATCTTCAGTGCGAATATCGCCGTTAGCGGCGGGTTTACCATTCAGGTAATTTAATGATTCAACCGGATCTTGCCAATTCATCTGTTTATTTCATCTCTTTAGTTAAAATAGACTCTTTATTAAGAATAACGACCGCATGCACCGCAATACCTTCTTTACGCCCGGCAAAACCGAGCTTTTCAGTAGTTGTGGCTTTAACATTGACCTGTGAAATATCCGCCAACAAGTCTGCTGCGATGCGTTCGCGCATATTATCAATGTGTGGGGCCATTTTTGGTGCTTGAGCGATAATAGTAGTATCTAAGTTGCCCAGAACATAGCCTTTTTCAGTGGCCAAAGAAAACACCTTACGCAACAATACTCGGCTGTCGATGTTTTCAAATTCGGCAGCAGTATCCGGAAAGTGCTTACCGATATCACCCAGTGCCAAAGCGCCCAAAATGGCATCGCAAATGGCATGAAGCGCGACATCACCGTCAGAATGGGCTATCAATCCTTGTTCATAATCGATTTTTACCCCGCCAAGAGTAATGGGGCCGTTGCCGCCAAACTTGTGAACGTCATAACCATGACCAATACGTAACATTAGTTGCTTTCCAAATGGTTTAAATAAAAAGTGGCCAGCGCCAAATCTTCCGGGCGGGTAATTTTAAGGTTATCTGCGCGACCTTCAACCAATAAAACCGGTTTATCGGCGTTTTCTATCGCTGAGGCTTCATCTGTGAGGGTAATATTGTCTTTTAGACCCTGTTCCAGCGCCTCAATGAGTTGATTCAACTCAAAAAACTGCGGTGTAAGCGCGTGCCACAAGTTTTCTCGATCTTCGGTGTGATCAATAAAAGCGTGGTCGATAGACTGCCCACCCTTTTTATTGCCCCTTTTCATAGTATCTCGCACCGGAGTGGCCAAAATACCACCGCAACTTTGTTCAAAACAGCTTTCAACCAGCTTTTCAATGTCATCAACGCTGACATTGGGCCGGGCGGCATCGTGAACCAACACCCAGGCATCTTCATTGGAATCAATCGCTTTGAGTCCGGCCAGAACAGAATTAATTCGCTCATCACCACCAAAAACCACTTTGACCTCATAATCAAGGTTTAGCTTCGAAAAATACTGATCTTCAGGGTTGATGGCGATCACCACTTGTTCAACACAAGATACCGATTGCAAGCGCTCGACGGTATGTTCCAAAATGGTTTTGTTATTTATGGTCAAATATTGTTTGGGCACATTAGCCTGCATCCTTTTACCCACGCCAGCGGCGGGAATGACACAATAAATCGCCGGGCGTTTGCCGGTGCTTGAAAGATGAGTCGACATTTTAGTTTTCCTGGGCCGGAATAATGCGGAAGAAGGTTTCGCCTTGTTGGATCATACCCAGCTCGTTACGGGCACGTTCTTCAATAGCTTCGAGGCCGGTTTTTAAATCATTAACGTCGGCCGCCAGCAATTTATTGCGTTTAATCATCTGTCGATTGGTTTGACTGTGGCGCGCCACTTCTTCGGTGTGCTGGTAATAATCTTTAATGCCGTTAAAGCCAAACCACAAACGATATTGCAGCAGCATAAAACCGACCAGTAAAAACACCTTAAATAACCGCATGACCGCTTTTGCAAAGACCTTAATAAAAACACCAGCGCGTATTATGAAACGGTTCGTTAATATCTCAAAGCGTTATTTTCTGTCGCCTGGCGCTTTAAAATCAAAAGCATTCAATCTTTTGATCTTTTCAACCCTACACCGAAACAATTTCTTACAGTGAAGTATCAAACTTTTTTAAACGATGCCACGACTAGATAGAGGATTAACTTTTTCACATTCTTTCACGCTCTTTACACATTAAGACTATTGTGAGTTTCATTCGATAAAAAGGATACTGTTCCATGCATTTGATAAAAAATCGCATCATTGTGGCTTTGGCAACCATTTTTGTTTGTTCTCATACCGTTGCAGCACAGAGCAAAAACCTGTTTAACCTGACCCATCAGCAACAGGGCATAACGGTCGATGGTGTTATGGATGAGCCACAATGGCAAAACGCCATCCAAATCGAATTGAAATATGAAAATGATCCCGGTGAAGGTTTAGCAGCGCCCGTCAAAACTGTGGCTTATTTGTATGAAGATGGCGAAAACCTGTATGTTGCTTTTAAAGCAAATGACCCAGATCCAGCCAAAATCAGGGCTTACCTGCGCGACCGTGACAGCCTGTGGAACGACGACCATGTCTGTATGGTTATCGACACATTTGCAGATGAACGCACTGGGTTTGAATTCCACGTCAACCCGATGGGTGCTCAAGCCGAT
>JABSOG010000259.1 GCA_013216025.1 Algicola sp.
AACTCTCGACCACCAAAGATCGCGTCGATAGAGTCTTCTTGTTTTACAAAGCGCTCGAATGCTTCGCCACGGTGACTGTGCAGCAGCATTGATGCGATCAAATATCCACCGAGTCGGTCATACACCGGCGTCAAAATATAAGCATGTGGCTGCTCAGCAGAATCTCTAAACAATATCCCTTCTTGAGCCAATAAATTAACAAAGCTTTCATCCCAGTTTTGCCCACGCAGAGAAACTTTATCAAGAAATTCGTCCTCGCAAACGCTGCGAGTATTGCACTCCCACAGTAATACACCAAACTCGAAAATAGCCCGGAGAACGTCTTCTTTTTTATAAACCCGATGCAAATTCGGCAGCTCTGCTATGCGTACTGCAACGTGATCTATTTGCTTCTCGAACAGTGTAGATATCGATGCAGGAAAGCTTGTGACATGTACAGGCGCTTGCGCTTTTCTATTGGTTACTTCACAAAAGATCCTGAGGTTTAGTGGGTGACTAAAAAAATCGATAGGCGCTAGTTGAGGGTCAGCTACAATTTTGAAGTGATGAAAATAGGCTTCAACCGCTTGTTGAGTAAGTCCATCAAAACCCTTTGAAATAAGCGTATGACAATTCTCTGGTAACGCCATTTTGGCAAACTCTTCTCGACTACCTTCAGTAACGCTGAACGAATCGCTGTTGGCACGCTTTTTCTCCCCAGTACGCAAAGTACAAACAAGCAAAACATTAGGATAATGTTTGAGTCGTTCAATTATTGGGGCTAGTAAATACTTCCAGTCTCTTGGATCTTCCGCTTCATTTAACCCATCTATGACAATAGGCAACCTGCAATTATCACGATAAGCAGCGGCATCAAGCGCGGCCAATATTGCATTAAAGCTCTCAACGGCCTTGCCATAAAAAGAATATTTTGCAGCCAGCTTATCCAGAGTACAACCTTTTCGGAGATCTCGCCCCAACAGTAATATACCTGCCGCCCTGTTATCTTGTGGGGCTGTCAACGCGGCAGCTAGCTGTGTTTTACCACCACCCGCATCGGCTAAAATGGCAATAAAACTTCTGGTCACGCTTTCGTGAACTGTTTGCAATATAGCATTAGTGTCCTTGATATACGCAACCGCGTTGGTCACCGGTATTGCCAATGGTAAGTTGAACTTCCGGAGTTTACTCATAAGTTTATATATCATGACACTAAGCAGTGTTTTTGACGCTTCGACCATTGCTGCAATTTTGTCGATATCACCGGCACCAACAGGGCTTTGAAAGAAATCGGCATAACCAACAACCGTTTCGCATGTGCCAATAAAACGCTTTAGTTCTGCTGCCCACGGGCAATAGTCAGCAGTGTCCACCACTTCCACAATAGCGTTCTTGGCTTTTGATAAACGACTACAGATGGACTTAAACCGGTCAAAAGCGGCAGGTTCGCCCAATGATTGGCGAATTTCACGTTCCTCTTTTGTTTGTTGGTGCGTTAGTTTCATCCATCTGGAGCTAATCGGTGCAACGGCTTCGGCATGCTGCTGCTCCAGTATTTGTCTGGTGAGCGCCAATTCTCCAAAGTAAGAGTTGCGTAATTCCAGAGAAGTGCCAGCCAGGAAACTATCGATGTCGTCTGCATTCCATAGGTACAATTTAAAACCCAGGCTCGATGCTAAACCGTAATACCAATTTTGATCAACTTTTGATAGTGTTTTATGCGTCCAAAGAATCCAATGTGACATTGATGGCAAGTGCTTGACTGTCTTATCTAGCGAGTCTTGAATCTGGCTTTTGGCTGAGCTGGTTAATTCACCGTTTGCACGATACTCAAACCATTTGCATTGCCAGCCAACAGTTTCATCTTTAATGCCAAATTGTGATGAGTCTTTATTCAGTGTGATATGAAACTCAACACCTGGTTGATTCTTCAGTTCTCGTAGAATCCCTAAAGAGCCAAACTGGCGACGCACTATTGAGCGACATAACTTCTCAAAGTTATTGGCAGGCAGCCCTGTCAGGCTTTCAAATCGATTCCAATCCAACATAATGTGCGCCTAATTACTTGCCACTTGATGGATAGTCATTTGCCGAAAAGATTTCAATCTTGGCTCCTTTGTGTAGCATTATCCTTTGCATACCTGACAGATCCTCTTCTTGGGTCGTTAAGCGAACTTCCTTACCATTTTGCTCTATCTGGAAATCCATAAAAAATTGCACGATTTGATGAGGTGACAAGTAAAAAATATTTTTTGCGTCCAAGAAGTCGCGCAGCACTTTTGGAAATCGGTCTAAATTGTAGTCAAAGTCTTTAGCCTTCATTACATGTTCGGCAATCATTTCAATTATCTCTTTGGCCTCTTCTGCATCAAACTCATCTTTGAAGCGTCCGATCATAACCAAATTCATCGAGTGTTCAGAACCATGACTTCGCCATATTTTCATTCGATATACTCACTATTAGTTAACTGTTCAAATGCCGACATCACACCTTCGTTATCAATCTTAATGCCAGCTTCAGCAAATGATGATGACTTCAGGTGACCACTGGCGTCTATATGTACAAAAGACATAAATGCAGGTTCTTTTTCCAAAGGTGCAGCGTAGTCAAATGAATCTCTGTTGGCAGCACTGACGGTCAAAAGCAATGGCCCTCTATATTCAAGAACCCAATTTTGTAATTGGCACAAAGTAGAATTGGTTATCTCAACACCTCTACCAACAGACACTTCAGGCAGCAGCAACAGTTCAGTAGCCCCATTTAATTCTGCTATTTTGGCAGCTTCCGGCAAATCCTTTATTGTTTTACTATTGACGACATAATTAATACCGAAAGGAATTTTTCCTCGTACCAGCTTCAAGGTTGCCAGCAAGTGTGAAAATTTTCGTCCTCGAATTGCCTCGTATGTGGCACCTACACCATCCATACTGATGCGGATAAAATTAACATTGCATTTTAATTCATCAATGAGCTTACTGCTGAGTTGATGACCATGAGTTGTCAGTGACATCGCCAAGCCAGTCTCCTGATGACCAAAACTACAGAGTTCTACAAGGTCGGGATATAAGGTGGGTTCACCGCCGCCGAACCCAACGCTAAAGCAACCAGCATTATCGAGTTCTGTCATCCAGCGTTTAATTGATTCTTTAGCGAGGCTGGCACTATATTTGGGGGCGTAACAATGTGAACAGGACAAGTTACAAATGTTAGTCAGCGCTATTGATACTTGCCGAGGGCTATTTGTCCAAAGTGATCTTTCCGGGATTTCTTCATCAAGCAAAATATTGGTGCCAGTTTGTCTGGCAAATAAATGCACGCCATCGGGTCCCTTTCTTATTTTCATCATTTATTTAAAACTCAATGCGCTCTGACAATTTATCAAAATTGTAACGTTGTTATATTAAGTCCAGCAAGAATAGCATTTGGATAAAAAGAAGTCCTGACTATTTTGTACCTGGCGAATAGGAACTTTCAAAAAGTCACTTTCTTGCTTCTACCTTCGGTAAGTATAAGCTACAATAAATGTGTAAGTTCCAATCAATACCAAGTGCTATCTGAGCAGCGTCATAACAGTGGGATATTTATAATATGGGAAGAAATAGCCAACAACGAAGAGAAGTAAAAAAGAAACTAAAGGCCAAAAGAGCGAAACTAGTAGGGCAAAAAGATAAAACGAACTTCAATCTTCCAGTGCTAACAAAGCTAGACATTCCGTCACCATTTGGAGAGTTAAACGGCGAAGCATTGAGCAAAAAACTAGACGAAATCGGCAGTAAGAGCAGACAAGATGTGATGGATCACATTGGTGCATTAAACAAAATGTTCCGACATTATGATCCACTGATGCTGTTGGCTATCCTTGCTGGTTATTGTTTAACGACTGGTGCTGGAACGGAGGGTGTTGAACGAGAAGACATAAAATTGGGCATAACCCAGTTTCATATAGAACTCATGCAATGCTTGGCTTTACAAATACCCTATGATGAGTGGGGACTTGAACTGACAATGCCAGAAACGGTTGACAGCGCTAGAAAAATTTTGGAAAGGTTGGGGCATGCGATTACATTCAGCAGGCTTAACGGACGCTCAATTGGAGGAAGTGAAAAAAATATAGCAGCCAAACAACTCCAGCATCAACTTCAGCTAAATACACAAGCCATTCGCAATTGGGGGTATTATCAGAATGTCCTTAATATATCAACGGAGATTTATAGCTATTTTGATAAACCGTTGCAGGAACGATTTGGTTTTACGGCCAGCAGCATAATTGCCGTTTTTAATCACTTGCTACGCACCAGCGAGCGGGCGCAGAACCAACGTTTTCAAAACTTATCGGACCTGAAGACAACCAGCTCCAAGCGAATTTTAGTTGAGAAATACTACCGCATGTCAGGGCAAAAAAACATGGAGGAATTTCTCAAAAGCTCAACATTTGCCATGGCCTCAATAGATCAGCTCTTTTTTATGACCTTGTCTCATATGGACTTAAAGATGCCTGAGATGTTCACTTTTGATGTTACCGATGTTGCAAATGCGCTTGAAATCTCTATTGATAGCGTTAATGCGATTTTCAGTGAGCTAAGTTATTCCCCTGGAGGGCTTGCTGATCAAAAAACAGAATTCATCTTTTTGGATAACCCAGTGTGGCATAAACCTGCTATTAAACTGGATGATGGACGCTATTTTTGCTGCATTCCACAGTTATTTTTTAGCTTTGTGCTACCAACGCTTGATGCCATCGTTGCTAAAGTAAACAAGCCGAAACTTCATTTGCGTAGGGCTAATTATTTGGAGCAAAAAATCGAAGAGATAGTGAAACGGCGATTCCCCGAAGCTTCAACAGTCGCAGGCATAAAATGGCACTATGAAAACAAACTATTCGAAACGGATTTACTGACGTTTATTGATTCCCATATCATTTTAATTGAAGCAAAGTCTCACAGCGTAACCAAACCGGCTTTGAGAGGAGCGCCTGACAGGCTTCGTCGTCATATAAATGAACTTATTGTTGAACCGAGTGTACAGTCTTACCGCCTGGAACAAAGATTAAATGAGCTAATAAACGACCCAACCATTGACGATGAACTGAGAGAAAAATTACCTGTTGATTTGTCTCGGATTCACCAAGTCACCCGAGTTTCAATAACGTTGGAAAACTTTGCTTCACTCCAGACCAATTTAGCCAAGATTGCTGATGCTGGCTGGCTACCAGCAGATTTCAAAGCTTGCCCAACAATCACTCTGGCCGATTTTGAAATATTATTTGACCTGTTAGAGCATCCAGTACAGATTATTCACTATCTACAACGAAGGACTGAACTGGAAGGTAATTTCAACTTTGTAGGCGATGAGTTAGACTTACTGGGATTATATCAAACCACCTTTCTGGATTTAGGTAATATTCAGGTAGATGAAGACTCGCTGTTCAACCTGACCGGCCTGTCTGCCCCCATTGATAAATATTACATGTCAAAAGGTGAGGGTATTCAAACGCCAAAACCAAAGCCGAAAATATCGCCTTTGTTTGATAGTGTTTTTCAAATGCTTGAGTCGAGGTCGATACCAAGATGGACCGAAATAGGTGTTATACTTAACCGGTTTCCACCTGAAGAACAATTTAAGATAGCGGAGCAAGTTAAACGCCAAACCAAAGTAGTGCGAAAAAAATGGAAAGAAGACGGCCACAAAAATATCGTAATTTGCCACCCGCCCAGATCATCTTCGTACTCACTGGCTTGGGTACTTGTCAAGAATGAGAATTTGGATAAAAGAGACTATTTTATCGAACAAACGTCCTTTTTTGGACTTGAACAATCACATGTAAAAACATGTTTAATCATTTCGACCAATATTGATACGCCGGAGGAAGCATATAATTTCGTTGGTTTGTTTGAAAGGTAAACCCTGCCTTTTATCGATTTCATTGAAAGTGCGTATTGCGGTTTATCACTTTAAAAATGTAAAATTGACGCTGGTGATAACTGGGTTAACATGACTGTTTTAATTCAGTGAAACAACTCCAACTGCTCAAAAGTCCCATCACTGGTTTCATTAAGCCCAATGTGCACACCTAAAAGCCGGACGGACTTACCACGCCCTCGTTCCAAAGCCTCTTCCAGCAATAGGTCGAACACATCACCATCAATAACGGCGTATTTGTGCTCTTTGGTAGTTTGATGAAAATCAGCAAACTTAACTTTCACGCCCAGTTTACTGATGGTCCGTGTTGACAAGTGTTTTTCAGACCGGCTGACCAGTTCAGGGATGAGTTCTTCATGCATTAGTTGCTTCAACCGGTCAATATCCCTGATATCCTCTGAAAAGGTCTTCTCCACCCCCACCGATTTACGTATTCGCGTTGTTTCAACAGAACGCTCATCAATCCCCTGGCAACGCCTCCACAGTACACTGCCAAAGCTGCCTAGGCATTGAGTTAAATGAGATTCATTGGACTCTCGAATGTCCTTTCCAGTATAAAAGCCAAAACTGGAGAGCTTTTTGGCCGTTACCTTACCCACGCCTGAAATTTTGTCTAACTCCAAATTTTCAATGAAGCCAATGACATCTTTGGGCGTAATGACGAACTGGCCGTTAGGCTTATTTTCATCGCTCGCTATTTTCGCCAAAAACTTTATTGGTGCAATACCAGCCGAGGCAGTTAGTCCGGTTTTTTTGAATATTTCACAGCGGATTTCTTCGGCTATTAGTGTCGCAGAACCATGTAATTGTTTGCAGTCGGTTACATCAAGATAGGCTTCATCCAATGAGAGCGGTTCAATAAGGCTTGTGTAGCGCTCCATGACCTCTCGAATCTGGCTACTGGCTTCTTTGTATGCAGCCATCCGACCAGGTACTACAATCAGTTGCGGGCAATGCCTCAAGGCAGTAGCCGTGGCCATTGCAGAACGAACACCAAATTTGCGTGCCTCATAATTACAAGTTGCAATAACACCACGTCGTTCAGAATTACCACCAACCGCAATAGGCTTGTCACGCAGCGCAGGGTTATCTCGTATTTCTACCGAAACGAAGAAAGCGTCCATATCGACGTGGATAATTTTTTTTTGCCTTTGTTCACTCACAAATGCAGCCCGCAATTTATCTTTTCAAACTTAAAACCTCTGGCTAAGATTGATTCAATCTGTCCTTTTTTAACTATCAGCACAGCCTTTTTCTTGGCCCTGGTAATTGCGGTATAGAGCCAGCTGCGCTCGACCAACATTGACTCGCCTATAGAGTCCTGAAGAACAATAACTACGGTGTCGAATTCGCTTCCTTGGGCGCTATGACAAGTAATTGCATAAGCATGTTGTAGGTGGTACTCGCCCCGGGTTCTGTCGATAATGTCTTTGAGTAGCAGGCCCTTTTGGCCCTCAATCTTAAAATCAACAACTAGATCAACGTTAAGGGTTTGGTCAAGTCCTGTGCAATCTACTGCTGGCCCCATGGTGATCTGACCGGTTGAGCCATTGACCAACCCCAACCTTTCATTGTTGCGTTTGTAAATCACTTCATCATTAATTTTGAAATCAGGCGCTGATGGAATGTATTTGTCGTATTTACGCAGTGATTTATGCAGTGCAATATTTGATTGCTGCACAAGGCTTTTTGTCGCTGCAATCACATGTACTTCATTGTCTTTCATCAGCTGTACGTATTGCCTTTGAACAATATCCATCAGATTTACAGAACTATCATATTCGATAATGTCGACTTCGTTATTTGCCTCAAACACTATTCCTGCTTTGATTCTTTCGCCGACTTCAACAATGCCACGTTTACTGCGGTAATTGGTTTTCAACTCAACTTTAGGCACGCTTTGGCATTGCATCAGTCGATGAAAAATCAGACCCGGACCAATGGGTGGCAGTTGTGCATAGTCTCCAATAAATACCAACCTGATGGTCTTGCCTTCAAAGGCCTTCAACACTTTGTACATGGTCAGCAGGTCAACCATGCTCGCTTCATCGATATGGAAAACAGGCGTATCGAGAGATTGTAAAAAATGGCCATCCTTTTGAATTTTATTTAAAAGGCTGGTGATGGTATACGCATGATCATCGGTTTGCTGAATAAGACGTTGAGCGGCTTTTCCTGCCAGCGCTACTTGCAGCACATCATAATCAGCCGATTTAATCATGTCGTTCACAGCATACAAAATAGAGGTTTTACCGGTGCCTGCACCACCGCTGATAGCTGTAATGGCATTGTTTAAAACCATTTTGACTGCACATTGTTGCTCAGTATTGAGTGAATGGTTACCGGGAAGCTTATAAGCCGTAATATCAAGGTCAGCGACCCGCATAGCAGGCACACTTTGTTCTAAACGCAATGCCAGTTGCTGCTGAACATATTGCTCCATGATCGCCGGGCCAGGCAATGCGTAAGTTTGGTTATAAATATCTCGCCTTAGAAAATCGTCATCGAATTCTTGCTGCTCAGCAAATTCACGACACGCTTGAGCAAATTTGGAGTCAGTGGGATTGGTGTTTTCTTCATGCCGTACGACTATGCGTGGAGGACTGGTATTAGCCGCATTGTTTGCTGCGATGACAGCTTTTAGTGCCAGTCTATCGCCAACGATTTTTTGCAGCTCATCAAGAAACTCAAGCGGGTAGACTTGTGTATGGCCTTCTTTATACTTTTTATAAATGGCTTCTTCGACTGCACATATCAGCCTTCTCTCGTCATCAAGTGCCATGCCCATTGCCTTGGCGAATAGGTCGGCATCTTTGAATGAACCAAAGCTCCATAGGCGATAGGGATCTTCTTTTAGCTTATCTGTAGTGTCTTCGCCATAATGTGCATAACTGAGTTTTGCAGAACGCTTGATGCGTGTTCTAACTGTTGGAGGGGCATTTTTCAAAATCCCCTCAATGAATGGGATCAGTTTGGCTTTACCTGCTTGCTTATGCCACTGATTAATTATCACTGTGGCGGTTGCTCGTGTGACACGCTCAACGCTACACAATGATTCGACATCCTTGTTTTCAAGGACATCAACAAGGTTTGTGGGAAAGGCCTTTATAACTCGCTCCGCAATGGCTTTACCAATACCCGTGCCCATCATCATGAAATCAGCAATTAAGTCGTGGGTTACCGGCGTGTGAGTTATTTTTGTGGCATGTAGCTGCTGGCCAAAATCATCATGATTAATGAGCTCACCATCAACGGTAACGTGTTCACCCTTTTCAACCCGTTGTTGATCATCACTAAGCAACACCTTTATTGATTTTTTGTCTGTTTTAAGACTGAAGATTTGCCGGGTTGCATCTTCAAAAAGCAGTCTTGTTACAGTACCAACCTCGGTCATCTCTCCCATCTCAGTGCACACCAGCCAATTTAATATCATGAGGTTGATTGACGGTAATAAGTGCTTCATCTCTGTTTGTATATTTTTTGATTTGCTTTTCAAGCTTGGTGTTTTTGGCTACCAGATCGGCATTATGCTTTTCAAGTTTACGGCGTTCCTCACGCTCGGCGGCCAGTGCTTCTTTAACACCTTTCAACTGTTGCCGCATGGTACTTAAGGCTGAGCTAGTCATGGTGTTTTGTCTTTCATCAAGTGCCGACTCACTGGCATAATCGAGTCTTTTCTTGAGCTCATCGTTGGCCAGTGCCACGTCAATACCTGACAATTTAGCTTTGACCCGGGCGTCTTCAAAAAAGAATGCAGGTGCCCTGACAATCTCATCAACATCTTGATTGAGATACATGGCATAAATCACTCGTTGGTATAGTCGTCCCTTCAAATTGACTGGCCAGTTATAATCCGGATTTTGTAATCGCTCTTCCAAAAACAAAAGAAAGCCATCAGCATTTTCATCTCGAATTTCTTT
>JABSOG010000260.1:0-3431 GCA_013216025.1 Algicola sp.
TCAGGGCTGAGATAGCCAAGAGAACTATGCCTTCTGGTTCGATTGTAATCAACCTCAATATATTCAAAGATAGCCTGGCGCATAGATTCCCTGTCCATAATAGGTTCATACTGTACAGCTTCAACTTTCATTGAATGCAAAAACTTTCAGCACAAGCATTATCCCAACAATTCCCTCGACGGCTCATACTCAGCTTGAGCTTATGTTTATCCACCAAATCACGGAGTACTGGCTACCTCTATCACTGTGTGTGAGCACTCCGTGAGGGAAGCCGCGCCTGAACTATGCCATCTATAAATTCGCAAAAAACAACTATCGTACCCCAACCCCAAAATACCCCTTTACTATTTTGTAACCTGATGTAAACTGCTCGCGCTTTTAGCTCCAACGTACCAGTACATATACCAATTATCTGTTTACGACACTCATCACCTATTAGTTAATAACCTATTGACCTTAAAACCAAGAATAAAAGGCGACTCACAAAACCATGGAACTCATACTTTTAACAGCGATGTTCGCATTGCTGTTACTCATCACCTTTATTGAGAACAAACGTCACCAGCATTTTATCCGCAAAATTCCGGTTCGAATTCACGTCAACGGCACCCGGGGCAAATCTTCAATCGCGCGGCTGTTGGCTGCCGGGTTGCGACAAAGTGGCCTTAAAGTCATTTGCAAAACCACCGGCTCAGAAGCCAAATTGGTATTAGATGACAAAAACGAACTGCCCATTCTCAGAGGCGCCACCCCTAACATCATCGAACAGTGCAAAGTGGCCGAATATGCCAGCAAAGCTGGCGCCGATGTATTGGTGATCGAATGCATGGCGCTCAAACCCGAATTACAGGCCTATTCAGAACTCAAATTAATCCGCTCAACCCATGGGGTGATCACCAACTGCGGCCCCGACCACCTAGACGTAATGGGCCCTACCGAATTAGACGTAGCGCTGGCATTGGCTGGCACCGTGCCCGTCAACGGCCTGCTATACACCAACGAAAAGCAGCACCTTAACGTGCTCGAACACGCCGCAGCCGACCGCAAATCTATAATGGTCACCATTCCGGCAGCGCAAACCGTTAGCGATGACGAAATGGCTCAGTTCAGCTATATCGAACACAAAGAAAATGTCGCCCTAGCCCTAAAACTCTGTGCAGACCTAGGCGTAGAACGCAAAGTCGCCTTGGCTGGTATGGTCAATTCTACGCCCGACTTGGGTGCCATGGATGTTAAATCTGTTGTTCGTCAGGGCCACGAATTTTCGCTGGTCAACGCCTTTGCCGCCAACGACCCGGCATCATCAAAATTGTGCTGGCACCAGTCAGTACAGCGTCAAAGCGATTGTGATCAAAAAGTGTTGTTGGTCAACTGCCGCGAAGACCGACACGAACGCTCAACCCAACTGGCCGCCATGTCGGCCACGTTGACCGATGTAGACAAAATTATCGTCATAGGCACCGGCCGAACCAGGTTTGTAAAAACCGCATTGGCGAGTGGCATCGACAAAGACTTTATGATACTGCCAGCAATACAAACCCCATTGGCACTGCTCGACACCTTTGCCGAGCTTGCCGCCCGCCAGTTATTGATTGTCGGCATCGGCAACATCAAAGACAGTGCAACCCACTTGCTGAGCTTTTTTGAGCAATACGATTCTTTTACAGAAACAGCCGAAGATCAGCCATTCATCCCTTCAATTCAAACACTGGAGCCTGCCACCAATGGTTAGTTCATTGACCCTATCTATCGGCTTTGGCCTGTTGGTCGGGCTGTCGTTTATCGAATTATTTTCGCTGTTTTGTGGCGGCGTCATCGTACCTGGTTACATCGCACTGCATTTAGATAATCCTTGGAGCGTTGCCGCCACGCTGGCCATCAGCCTAATGACCTACGGCGTGGTTAAAGCCGTGTCGTCGGTGGTATTGATTTATGGCCGCAGGCAGTATGTCGCCATGTTAATCGCCGCGTTTGTGCTGGGCACCGGCTTCAACATGCTGCTGCCGATGCTCGCAGACAATGGTCAACTGCCTTTCACCTTACCCGGCAGCAGCAACGACCAGTTTGGCATCATCGGATTTGTCATTCCCGGCCTTATCGCCAACTGGTTTGACCGCCAAGGCATAATCGTCACCACTTGCACGGTGATCACCAGCGCAATTCTGGTCAGACTCGCCCTGCTAGCATTGCCTTTTTAAAGCCTAAGGAAAACCGAAAAATGAAAGTATTATATCGTTGTCCTTACAAAATCAATCACCAATGGTTGCTGATGATTACCCTTTTAGCGATAGTGATTTTGGTCATTGTCGACAGGCCGCAACCAATCTCGTACCAACAACAAATGCAGCAGGCAACAGAACTGACCCGCCAAGGTGGCGAACTGATCATTCAAAGAAAACGCGAGTTAGGTTTGGCCGAACCCATCGAAGACGCCATGCCAAAACACCCGTTATTGGGCAGTTGGCTAACCACCCCGGTGACCTCAGTTTTTGGTCATTTATCGGCAAAAGAAGCTTCGCTTAACCCCCGTTTTGGCGCGTTAATTTACCGCTGGTTAAAAGAGCTTGATGTGAAAAAAGGCGATTACGTGGCCGTCAGTGCCAGCGGTTCGTTCCCCGCGTTAAACCTCGCTACCTATAGCGCCTTAAAAACCATTGGTGCCAAACCGCTTATCATTCTCAGCCTTACTGCATCACAATGGGGTGCCAACCAGCCCGAACTTATGTGGATTGACATGGGTAACCTGCTTTTAAATCAGAATCTTGTAACGTTCAGGCCCATGGCAGTATCGTATGGCGCCAAAGAAGACAAAGCTGAAAACCTCTCACCCACCGGCATAGCCATGTTAAAAGCCGCTATCGCCCGAAACGGCAATCCCCCTTTGATATACACCGACTCATTGCTGGGTAATATTGACGAAAAGTGGCAACGTTTTACCGATGCCCAACAACAGGGCCAACAGCCCATCAAAGCCTTCATCAACATCGGCGGCGGCAAGTCATCGGTCGGCAGCATTGTAGACAAAAAACTGCTGTTTAAATCAGGCGTAAATAGAACATTACCCGAAGGCTCAAAGGTCGAAATACCAGGACTAATGTGGCGATTTATCAGCAATGGCGTGCCGGTTATCCACTTGTCGGGCATAAACAAAATCGTCGCCGCCAATCAACAAGATTTGACCGCCGACACCCCGATGTATGTCGATACCAGTTCAAAACACTTGTCAGCGTTGTTGGGTTTAATGGTGTTGTTGTCTGCCCTGTTTGGCGCGGCTTATGTGAACCGTAAGCGCGATAAGGTGGTGAGTTTGTAGATTTGGTTTTGTCTCGATAGGACTTGCTTCGGCATCACGCATATATGTATATATGTATATATGTATATATGTATATATGTATATATGTATATATGTATATATGTATATATGTATATAT
>JABSOG010000260.1:3527-9811 GCA_013216025.1 Algicola sp.
TACTATGTATATATGTATATATGTATATATGTATATATGTATATATGTATATATGTATATATGTATATATGTATATATTTTCCATGATGATTATAATCGTGTTTAGCATTGCCAATTTTCAACATCTCTCAGTAATAACTGGTTGCTTATTGAAAGAAAACAGCTCAGTTAAAGCTGAGCCTCGATCGTCAGTGGTCACCCAAAAGAGTATCAAGCGCAAACTTGGCTTGAATAATGCTGGTCGAGCAACAAAAACGCCAGTGCCCTAACTTCACTTTTGGGGTCGTTATTTAGAATCGACTCAACATGGGTTTTGTAACGCTTTTTACTGTCGGCACGAGTGATGGTTTTTAACGCTTCTTCGCGTATCTGGGGGTTATCGGCCGCCATATAACTGGCAACATCATCAAGTTTGTCTGAGGCAACCTTGCCTTCGAGCAGATGAAGTATCACCACAATCTCTTCATGGTGGATGATTTCATCCATTTGGTTCAGCAATTGATGCAACTTGTTGATGACCTGCTGGTCAAGTGCCTTTTCATCCATTGAAGTGGCGGCTTTAATGGCCTCCAACCGTTGACCAAGACTTTGTTCATCATCGTTAAATAGTGCTACAAAAAATTCCAACGCCTGCGCTGATGCGTCAACTTGCAACGCTTGGGCCTGCGCTGAGTCTTCGTCCAAATAAGATAAATCACAAAACCACAAAGCCGACCCACTTTCATTTCCTTTTTCATTTTCATTTTCAGCGCCATCAATGGCTTCCTCGGGTTGCGTCATGACAGGGGTTTCAACTTGGGGCGCCACTTTATAGGCATCTTCAACGGGCGCGGCGGTTGCTTTTAACGGTTCACGCTTTGACCAAGTCGACAATTGCCAACCCAGCATAAAACTCAATAAACATAAAATTAGACTGATCACCTTTTTTATACCTCTTTATTGTTTTAACAATGGGTGATTTTGTGGGTGTCATATTACAAGCAGGTCAACCCAAGGTAAATGCGACATCCATCTCAATGGCTGTGCGTTATATCTGACAAAGCTGCCAGATATAGTACAGGTTATCGAATATTGTGCGATATTGCCGATTTTCTTGTTATTTATACCGTAAAAAGAGATATTGACGAGTTAATGAGTAATAACTTTTTGCAGCCTTGCAGACATTCGCCATAGTTACTGACAGATATAGCTTCAAAGCCTGTGGTTGATATTCCTCTTTGCCTACAAGCCAAGGCTCCATCCCAAACGATGGCAACAATCCATTTTCTGCTGCGTGACATTAATACAATTATTTAACATAGACATGTTACCCAACGTTTAGGCCAGTAAACCCGGGGCTTTCGAGGTATTCCCATGTGCAAAAATCGCAGCAATCGACAGCATAATTAGCCTGTACTGGTGCCGTTAACTGAGTATCCCGGCCAGTTTCGTCTAATAATCGTCACCTTTTGCTCACTTGTGCAACAAATTACAAACGTTAGAATTTGCCTCGCAGTTTGCCCAAAGCGTGCTGCAAACAGGACAATAATAAACCAAGGCATTCAAGGTAAAAACAAATGACTCATGCAATCCAAAACCCAGCGATATCAATGCAACTGAAACAAGATTCAGCCAACTGGCATTACGCAGACAAAATCGCCAAAAAGACTGGTTGGTCGACCGCTAAAGCAGGCGTAACCAGTGTGAATACCACCCGACTGGTACAAAAAGACCAGAATGTGTTATTGGTTAGAATCACCGCGCGCACGGTGGCGTTTTTCACTGGCCTGATGTTATCTAGCCTGCTCGCCGGGCTTGCGGTAGCCACTGAGTTGTTGCAAACACAGGCATTTAATACCGTGTTCATACCGTTGATGGTCTGCGGCGTGTTTTTCATGATTGGCGTTGTCAGTTTGTTTAGATTGTCACAACCGATGGTTTTTGACCGACAAAGGGGTTATTTCTGGCGTGGACTTAAAGGCAAAGTGGCTCCGACCCAAATAATTCGGGGGGCAAAACCACTGGCTCGCATTCATGCATTGCAAGTTTTATCAGGCCGAGGTCGATATAATACCGACAGCAACTGCGAGTTAAACTTGGTGATGAGTGACTCCAGTCGCATCAATGTGATGGAGCATACTTGCCTAGTAACGTTGAGCGAAGATGCTCGAAAATTGGCCAAATTTCTTGAAGTGCCTATCTGGGGCAAAGTTTAGCTTGATAGAGCCCAAAATAGCGCTTTGGTCGCAGCTTAATTTTCGCCCTCAAATGCCCAGTTTTCAAGCATTTGAGCGCGATACGACTCACTTCAACGCGCCACAACAACAGCTTAACTTAAAATCCCAAACGCAGCTTGTTCAAACCCAACCGATTGTGTACACTCGAAGAGTAACCATTTGACAGATAATCAACCAGGGAACAAAACAGTATGGCTCGTAAACGTATACGCGAAGACGACGAAGCAGCAATCGATATGACTCCGATGCTCGACATCGTTTTTATCATGTTGATATTTTTCATCGTATCAACCTCCTTCCTTAAAGAAACCGGTATTGAGGTGAACAAACCCAAAGCGGCTAAACCCACCAAAAACAACAAACCCAGTATCTTTATCGAGGTTAAAGATTCGGGCGAGATTTGGATGGGCAAACGTTTAATTGATATTGAGCGAGTGGGTGCCAACATTGAAAGAATGTTGTCTGAAACCCAAACCAGTGTCGTTATTATCAAGGCCGGCAAAGAGACCAAACACGGTTTGGTTGTGAAAGTAATGGACGCTATTAAAGAGTCCAGCAGCAGTTTGACAATTTCAATCGCTGGTATTTAAAGCACGTTTTGATCACCGTTGGATGATGGTTTAATGGCAAAACATTAAATGGTCATACAATTCCAGCGGGACGCCCGTCCCGCTTGTTCCACTCCCTTTTCACCTTAATTTCATATGCAACAACGGATAAGGTTTACCCTGATCATCGGTTGCGCTGCGACTCACCACTTCAAACCCCATGTGTTGATAAAACCCTAAAGCCTGCGGATTTTGCTCGTTAACATCCACTTTATATGCCGCCAGCTTTTCGATAGCGTAGCAGGTCAGTTGCGTACCAACGCCCTTCCCGGCGTGCTGGGGCGCAACAAACAACATCTCGATGTTCTGCTCTGCCACGCCACAAAAGCCCAATATGGTGCCGTTATCGTCTTTTACACAGCGCAAATCTACCGCGTCGAAGTATTGCGCCAAAATCAGCGGTTTTATCTCTGCTATGTATTGCTCGGTAATAAAGTCATGAGTGGCTCTCACAGACGCCTCCCAAATGATGAGCAGAGTTTGGTGATCGCTTTTGCTAACGTTATCTATTTTCATAAAGGTCCACGTTGTTATAAAGGCCTAAGAATTAAATGAATGAGATTGACGCTAAGAAGGGAGAAAACTAAGGGGGATATTTTCAAATCGTAATGGCTATACGGCGAATTGAAGTATCCGCCGTTGTAAATTTGCTGTCAATCAATAAAAAGCCAGCTTACTGTTCAACGCATTTGTTGTTTTCACGGGCCACCAGAGGTGTCGACGTAGAGGCGTTCAGCTTTACCCATAGATCAAGGGCTTCATCTTGCTTTTCTTTAGACAGCAGTGGCCACGCTTTTGCCCCAGGCAGCAGTTCATCAGGATGAATCACTCTTTCTTCGGTGAGCGACAAAATCATCATATATATCTCTCTTGTGCCCTCATGCCCATGGGCATCATCAACAACCAAGGCAGTGCGAGAACGATACAGAGGCAGTTCTGACTTTGGCACGACATTCAGATGGCCGTTGGCATCAAGCAAGGCCTGTACAGTCTCCAATCCCATGGTTTCAATCTCTCGGGGGGTTGAAGACGAGGCAAGAGAAAAAAAGTTTTCGCGGTGAGGTTCCTTGGCAATCCTTCTTATCGCAGCGGCGAAAATTTTGTCTAACTTTGTTGGCACATAGACCCCTTCATTAAGGCGTACAAGTGTGCCATTAACATCACAAAGCATCATCATGCCGTCGGGCAAGACCAATCGGGTAAGCAGGTCGGTCACATGACCAAAAAGCTGATCTTCTGTAAACTCGGGCTCACTGACCAAAGGCAACGGTTCATTCGAGTCAACACTCAATCCTTCTATTTCGGATTCGAGCTGTTGAAGTTTATCCGAAGGCCCTGTAATAAAAGATAATATCTTAGAAAAAATCCACATATGTCCATATTTCCAAATGAATTTGGTGTCAAAGCGCAATTACACCATAAAGAACTCATTGTCCAGAATAAAAAACCAAGAGTCAAACCTTATCGTCGAAGGGCCTTAAAATAATGAAATAAATCATTATCAACCAACCCGATAACCACTAAGCGAGCTAGGCAAGCTAACCCCAAGTAACTTAAGCTGATTAACCCGTTGTAAATAAGCCGCGCCTTTGAGCATATGCAACGCTACATCAACGGCTTTACGTTTGGTGTAGTCTTCTAAATAAGTGCCTTTAACCCAGCTGTTGAACGCGCCTAAGCTTGGACCGGCCCAGATTTGGTAATCCATCTCTCTGCCCTGCTCGCCTGCGTTTGACCAGCGTGATGACAAGCCTAAATACCAGCGGAATATCAGCGCCATTTTGCGTTTCGGACTGCTCTTGGCACGGGCCAGCATTTCGGGGTCGCGCTCTTGGAAGAATGACATGGTGCCTTCCCAGATGTCATCGAGGTTTGAGCGGAAAATTTGCTTTTCGATTTTCACCCGTTCAGCTGCCGGAATGTCTTCTATCGAATCGTACGCCACGTATAAGTCGTATAATTTGTTGGCGCGCATGGCGAACATTGACCCGCGCTTTAATACTTGTAACTTTACGCCCATTTCAAACATATCTGCTGCCGGGGCCATAGTGACATCGGCCATTTCGGCGCTGGCCAACAGTTTACGAGTGTGTTCTGATGCGCCCGCTTCAACGCAACCCTGATTGACTGAGCCCAGCACTATATAAGCCGCGCCCATGTTGAATGCGGCCAACGTAGCTTCTGGCGTGCCTATGCCACCACCCGCACCCACGCGTAGTGCTGGAGAGAAGTTGTAGTTGGCTTGCACTTCGTCGCGCAAGGCGATGATAGACGGCAACAAGGTCAAAAACGGACGGTTGTCGGTGTGTCCGCCAGAATCGGCTTCGGCGGTGATGTCGTCAGCCATTGGCACCAGTTTCGACAACGCTGCCTGCTCTTGGGTGATTTTGTCTTGAGCCAGCAACTTATCAACCAATTTGGCCGGAGCCGGTTCCATAAAACGGCGACCGACTTCGGTTCTTGATACCTTGGCGATAACCTTGTTGCCTATATTGACGCTGCCATCAGGGTTCTTTGACAAACCAGCCAGGCGATACCAAACGATATGTTCTGTTAAACCCAAATAGGCCGATGCTTCGACGGTTTTTACGCCGAGTTTCAAAAAGCGTTCTACCGCGCCACGTTCCAGCGCTTCTTCTGCCGGGGCGTGAATGAGGTTGACCGCATACGGGCCGTTTGGCAATTCGGCCTGAATGCGTAGAATGGCAGCTTCTACTGCATCTGGCACCAATCCTGCTGCACCAAATGAGCACAACAAACCGGCTTTACCCAGCGCGACAACCAATTCGACCGAGGCAATGCCATTGGCCATTGCACCGCCGTGATAGGCGTATTTTACACCGTGCTGTTTTTTGTAGGCATCGTCGCCTAAATCTTCGGCTTTAAGACTTTGGGCAAAGGCCAAAACCTCAGTTGCGCCTGCGCCGTCGGATGCCCCACCCGATGATAGAGTATTGGCGATGCCAACATCAGCGCCATTTTTGGCAACATACAGCGGGTTATCCAAATCCATCAATGCCGCCTTGATTTGGCTGTCATCTGTTCTGATGGATGATGCATCAACTTGCCACGCCCAATCGATTGCGGTGTTTTTGTTAAAAGCTAAACTCGACATTATTTATCCTGTCTTAAATCTTAATGTGTGCAATGAGTGTTTTATGATTCAACAATCGAAAGCACAATGTTCTTCACTTCGTATATACGCAATCCATCTTTAGACAGATTCGCATCGCCCACCAATCGCACTTCGCCTGCTTCACGCACTATGTCGGTGATGTGTACATCCAGTGACATTTGTTTGTTCAACGGAGTGATTTGGCCGCGATATTTCCACACAACCTCAGTTACCGGGGCGATAAAGCGTGGATTAGTAAACCCTGCGCCCAAGTCGTTTTTAAGGGCGTAGGTTTGTAGCAATTCGATGATTGCCTCAACACCCAACGAACCCGGCATGACGGGG
>JABSOG010000261.1 GCA_013216025.1 Algicola sp.
TAGCTCAGTTGAACGGGCTCAAACTCAACCGCAATGGCCAACGGCGCACGCGCCACCTGAGCTTCAAATGCCTGATGTACACAGGTCGCAGCGGGATGACCCGTTGGTGTCGCATGGTATTGCTGCAAGACTTGTTGTCGTTCACTGTGCGGCAGGATTGGCACATTGGCCACCGACAACTGGGGTTTTGCACTCAAGGCATCAACCAAACCTGCGACCACCGTTTGCATATAACCGTTGATGCGCTGCACATCCAATGATGAGTCAACTTGAATATCAAGGCCAAATTCGTCACCCAAATCATCAACCGACAAATTAAACGGAAAGTTAGTCCGCTCCTGGCCACCGACCACCGCAAACTGTGATGCCGCAGTATTGACGTCGGCGCCCGCCCTACCCTGATCATCAACTGTATCAGCCCTAGCCGAATGGCGAAAGTTCAACATCGAATTGTACAAGGGGGTATCGCCAGGCAATTGGGTACTTTGTTGTGCCACGACCAGTGAAGCCTGCTCATAAGGCAATAATTCTATCAGTGAACTTTGCACCTGTTTGACCAGTTCGGTCACATTGACACCGCTCAATTTGACCCGAAACGGTAAAGTATTAATAAACACACCTACCGTATACTGGGCACCGACGGTACCTTGCAAACGGCCTGAAACCACCGTGCCAAACACCACATCATCACGACCACTGCAGGCACCAATCAGCATTGCCCATGCGGTGTGAAATAACGCAGCCGGACTGACCTTCAACTTTTTCGCCACCGCTCGCAACTGACGGCTGATTGGTAAAGGTACTGCCTCTCGCAGTTCTACAATCGAGCTGCCATCACCTTGTACATCAGTCAAGTTAAAGGATAATGTCGGCTCATCAATATCACCAAATACGTCACTGAAATAACGGGCAGCATCATGATGTTCAGCCTGATGTTGGGTATGGGCAATGAACTCCCGAAAAGGCATCGGTGCTGCGAGTGTCTGTGCCTCACCACGTTGATAAGTATCAAGCTCTTGTTGAATGATCTCCAAACCCACATGATCGGTGATCAAGTGATGAAATTGGACCAACAGATAATGCAAACCCGAGGCCGGGTCAGCCATCACCTGAATCGCCAATAAAGGCGCCACAGTCAAGTTCAATTGCTGAACTTCAGGTGCACATAATGCCTGCATATGCGCAGCAATATCCTGTCCCGGCTGAGCTTCAAGCCAAGTGACTGGCAATGATACCTCGCGACAAACCACTTGTACGGCAACCGGCAATTGGTCCCACAAAATCGCGGTACGCAAGATATCATGGCGACTAATCACAAACTTCATCCCTTGCAAAAAGTCACTCACCGCCTGTTCGCCTTTGACTTCAAACAGCATTGGCATCACGTAAGGGTCTCCCTGGGTGCTCATCATGTGATGAAACAAGATCCCTTCCTGCAGTGGCCCTAAGGGGTAAATATCCTGTATATTGCTTGCCCCGCCAGGCACCAGCGACGTTATATGTGCAATGTTCTGTTCATCCAGCGTCACCAAAGGCAACATCTCGGGCGTTATCTGCTCGCACCCGTGGGGGATCAAATTCTCAGGCGCCTTATACACGGGCGCACTGTCTGTAGCCTCAATGCTCACCACCAGTTCAGCCAGCGTTGGTGTAGCAAAAATCTGTTGGGCGGTCATTACCACGCCCTTAACCTGCAACCGCGAAATGACTTTGATCACCAACAACGAGTGGCCACCCAACTCAAAGAAATTGTCATGGATACCCACCTGCTCAAGCCCTAACACTTGTTGCCAGACTTCACACATCTGCCGTTCATTATCAGTACGTGGGGCGACATAAACCGATTGTTGACTGGCCATATCCGGTGCAGGCAAAGCCTTGTGGTCTATCTTGCCATTAGCCGTGAGCGGCAACTCGGACAACAACACAAATGCAGCCGGTACCATATACTCTGGTAACTGCTCGGCGGCAAACCGGCGTAACCCGTCAATATAGCCCTGAGCTGAGTTGATGTCTTGCTCTTGGCCGATGTCTTGAGCATTGACAATATAAGCCACCAACCCCATGTCACCGGATGAAAACACTTTACTCAGCACCACGATTTCACTGACGTTGTGATGCGCCGCCAAAGTGTGCTCTATTTCACCCAACTCTATCCTGAATCCCCGGATCTTAACCTGGTGATCAATACGCCCCAGAAAGACCAGATCCCCCTGTGGCAACCAACGGACCAAATCGCCTGTTTTATACAAACGCTCGCTCGTCATCAAACTGTTTGCATCATAAAACGGATTGGCAATAAACGCTGATTGGCTTAAATCGTCTCTATTTAGATAACCCGTCGCCACACCAGCACCACCGATATAAAGCTCGCCAGGCATACCAATGCCGACAGGCACTTGATTTTGCCCCAATACCATCAACTGGGTATTACTGATTGGTTTTCCAATAGGCACCGCTAAGGTATCGGCTGATAACCGGGTTTTGTCATCCAGCACATAAGTAGAACAACCCACCACCGTTTCTGTTGGACCATACTCATTAATCAGGGTTGATTGTGGCAGCAGATTTTCCTTCCACGCCAGTGCTACAGCCGTTTTAAGTTGCTCGCCTCCGACAACTATCATATGGTCTGTCTGTACAGGATCAACGCCCTGCCAATACTGTTCGATTGCCATGAGATGGGCCGGGGTCAGTTTGAACAGCCGAGGCTGGTCGCTGGTCATCACCGAAAATAATGATTTTGATATTTGCTCGTCATCAACCAACAACTCTACCGATTTACCCACACATAATGGCGTTAACAAAGTGGTGATGGTGGCATCGAAACTCAAAGACGTACAAACAACTGACCCGCTAATGCGCGCATTGAGGTAGTTTTCTTTGGCGTAATTGAGGTAATTGATGACGCCTTTATGCGGTACCATCACACCTTTTGGATGACCTGTAGAGCCTGAGGTATACAGGATATAGACTATGTCGTCAGGTTTTATGGCCTTATTTTGCCCAGACTGCACCTCAGTAAATTCTATCAGCCAGTTTTGTTGTGTCGCGGCATTATCCATCATTAAAACATCGACCGCTTTAAGCGCCGAGGTTTTTAAGCCGGCCGTCGATGTTAATACCAACTCAATGTCGGCATCTTCAAGTATAAATTTGATTCGATTTGACGGGCTTTTTGCTTCCAAAGGCACATAAGTTGCCCCCGATTTCATGACACCCAGTACACCAATCAGCATCTCCAAAGAGCGATCCAGATAAATACCGACCCGATCACCGATGGTGATGTCATTTTCCACTAAGTAATGGGCTAAGTTGTTGGCTTTTTGATTTAATTCAAGGTAACTGAGCGTAATGTCTTGATACACTGCGGCGACAGCATTTGGGGTTATTTCAACCTGGCGTTGAAACAGTTCAATAACGCTGTCTGGCTGAGGAGGGTTAGGGTTAGTGTTGGTCTGATTAAATTCAACAAACAGCTGATGGCGTTCATCACCATCCAGCATATTGACGGTAAATGCATTTTGTTCGGGAGAATTGACCAGCCCGGTGAGCAACACTTCAAAATGCCGCGCCATGCGCACAATGGTTTTTTCATCGAATAAATCGGTGTTGTATTCCCACCCCAAGATTAATCCGTCGTCGGTTTCACTGACATTCAGGGTCAAATCGAACTTGGAAACCTCGCTAACGGCATCCAGTTCCATGGTATTTAAAGTCAACTCAGGCAGCTCAATCTGGCTGGTCTGGTTATTATGTAATACCAGCATCACCTGGAATAAAGGCGAGTGATTCAAACTGCGCTGTGGCTGTAAACGCTCAACAATCATCTCAAAAGGCGCTTGCTGATGGCTATAGGCACCCAATAGCGTTTGTTTGCATTGTTTGATTAACGTTATAAAATCAGGTTGCTGCGACAGGTCGCAGCGCAGTACCAGTGTGTTGATAAAGCAACCAATCAAACCGGCAATTTCTTCTTGCTCCCGATTGGCAACCGAAGTGCCCATCACAATATCCTGCTGATTGCTGTAGCGTGACAATAACAACGAAAAGGCCGCAAATAATCCCATGAATAATGTGCTGTCTTGAGATTGACAAAGACGGCTTAAACCTCGACTTGTCGACTCACCGATGACAGTGGTGATGTTGTGTCCGGCAAAACTTTGCAGCTTCGACCGTGGGCGGTCCAAGGGCAGGTTATGGGCGACCGGCAAATCGGCTAACTTATCCACCCAATAATCAAGCTCCTGGTCCAATAATTCACCTTTGAGGGTGTTTCGCTGCCAACTGGCGAAATCTGAATATTGTATCTCAAGTGGTGGCAAAGCGGTTTTTTCACCACGCACCAAAGCATAATAAAATGCGCTGAGTTCATCAATCAAAATCGCCATTGACCAACCATCAGCAGCAATATGATGCATGGTGAGCAACAACAGATGCTGTTCAGAGGACATTTTTATCAACGACGCACGCAACATTAAATCTTGATTAAGGTTAAAGGCCAAAACCGCTTCAGTTTCGACCAATTGAGCAATGCACTTTTTGGCCGCAGGCTCGTCCAGGTCTGATACATCGTGCACATCAATGTCAAAAATAAAAGTCGCTTGAGCCAACTGATAAGGATTTCCGTCTTTATCAGTATGAAAGCCTGTCCTGAGACTTGCATGTCGTTCAATCACCCCAGTAAAAGCCTGGTTCAATACCGCAACGTCCAACACCCCTGAAATTTCCAAGCGATGGGCGATATTGTATTGATTACCCCCTTCAATTTGATCCAGCAACCACATACGCTGCTGTGAGAATGACAAAGGGATAGTCTGGGCAGAATGACCAGCCTCAATAGGCACAATGCGGCGATGTTTTTGCTTTTGCTTTTTTATCAGTGCAATCAGTGCTGACTTGTGCTCTTTTATTTGTTGTTTATCTTCAGCACTTAAGGCCTTCAGGTTGCCCTTTACAATGAGTTTGCCGTCTGATTCATCAAATACGATCCCTTTTTCTACCGCATCAACAAACAGTTTTTCGATTATAGTTCCCATACTTCTTCCTCATCATCCTGCGCCTGAACATTTTTAACATTGGTTTCAAGTGCCAATTTGATTGTTAATTCCCGTTCAACGTATTTGCCCAACTCAGCGATGGTTTGTTTCTCAAACAGCTCACGCAGTTCGACTTTTATGTCAAACTCCTTACCGATTTGAACACTAAGGCGAGTCGCCAACAAGGATTGACCACCCAAAGTGAAAAAGTTATCGGTGATACCCACCTGCTCAACCTCCAGTATAGTTTGCCAAATAGCGCACAGTCGTTTTTCAACATCAGTCCCCGGCGCAACATGTTCACCATTGACCTCGCCAAGGTCGGGTCCTTCCAGTGCGTTAAGCGCCTTGCGGTCTATTTTACCGTTAACGGTAATGGGCAATTGGGCCAATTCAACAAATATCGCCGGCACCATATGATCAGGCAAGCGATGACTTAAAGCCTCGCGATAAACCCCGGTTAATGTCTGCTGATGATCTGTTTCATTGACATCCTTTTCAAGGACACCCTTTTCAAGGACAACATAGGCAATTAACTGCTTTTCCCCACGACTATTTTCTTTGAACAGCACAACAGCACCATTGACTTGTTCCAGGGTATTGAGGGTCTGCTCAATTTCGCCCAACTCCACCCTAAAACCGCGAATTTTGACTTGCTCATCAGCACGACCGATAAATGCCAGATTGCCATCAGGCAGGTAGCGTACCAAATCACCTGTTCGGTATAATCGCGGTGAACTGTCCGGGCGGGCCACTTCATAAAACGGGTTATCAATAAAACGTTCTGCCGTCAGCTCTGGTCTATTCAGGTAACCTCTTGCCAAGCCGTCACCACCAACACACAGTTCGCCAATGCTACCATCAGGCACTAATTGGGCTGCCTCGTTCAATATATAACCCACATCTGTGCTTAACTTTTTACCTATTGGCACAATATTGCGCGTATGAGGTTGCTCAAACGTATAAGTCGTCGAGAAAGTGGTGTTTTCGGTTGGGCCATATCCATTGATTAAAGTTAATGCTGGTGCGCTTTGTTGCACGCGTTCAATGGCCTGAGGATCCAGGACATCACCTCCGGCTAACAGGGTTTTTAATGTGCTGCTCGCTGGCACATCATAAGACCACTCACTAAAAAGGCCCGCGGTAAGCCACAGCACATTCACTTGATAACGTTCGATGACGCTGTTTAATGTCACCAACGACAGGTGTTGATGGGGATAAAGGATACTTTGCCCACCATTGAGCAATGGCCCCCATATCTCCAGCGTGGCTGCATCAAAAGCTATATTGGCACATTGCAGCATCACGGTTTGATTGTCTAAACACATAAAATCAGGGTTTATCACCAGACGGACCACACTGATGTGCTCAATCAACACCCCTTTGGGCTGACCTGTCGATCCTGAGGTGTAAATCACATAGGCCAGATGGTTGGGGGTTAATCCCAAAGACTGTACTGGCAAATTAGCGTCTGACAATGTTGGCAGACAATCGAGATACGCTTGTCCATCCAGACACAAAGCTTGCGCTTGGCTGATGGGCGTTTTAGCCAGCAACGAGGACTGGGTAATGACGGTTTTGAGCTTTGAATCGTCTAACAGATAACTCAAACGGCTGGCCGGATAATCTGGGTCCAGTGGCACATACGCCCCACCGGCCTTCAATACCGCCAATATCGCAATGATCATATCAAGCGAGCGCTCAAGGCAAATACCCACCAAAGTATCCGGTTTAACCTGAAGGTTTGTCACCAAATAATCGGCCAATTGATTGGCCCGCCGGTTAAGCTGGTCATAAGTGAGTTGCTGATCTTCAAACTTGACAGCAATCGCCCCGGGTGCACGGGCAACCTGTGCTTCAAACACTTCATGAACACAAGTCTGCGTGGGATAATCCCTGTGCGTTGTATTGTATTGAACCAATAATTGTTGACGCTCACTTTGCGGTAAAATCGACACATGTTGTGCCGCCATTGTCGGCGTTGCAGCCAAAGCATTGACCAGGCCCGCGACCACCGTTTGAATATAATCGGTGATACGCTGGGCATCCAATGATGAGTCAATTTGAACATCCAGACCAAATCCGTCGCCCCAGTCATCAACCGACAAATTAAACGGGAAGTTGGTCCGTTCCTGACCGCCTATCACTGTAAAATCAGGCCCCGCAGTGTCTGCTGCCGATTCAAGCTCATCCATCGCAGTATCATCCGCCGGGGCCGAATGACGATAGTTCAACATCGCACTGAACAGCGGCGTATCACCGACCAGACTGGTACATTGTTGAACCAATGCCAGCGAAGCCTGCTCATAAGGCAATAAGTCGGTCAGTGAACGTTGCACTTGTTTGACCAGTGCACTCACGCTCAAATTCGCCAACTTAACCCGCAATGGCAAAGTATTTATAAACACCCCGACCGTATGCAGTGCCCCTGCAGTGCCTTGCAGGCGGCCTGAAACGATGGTGCCAAAAACCACATCATCACGACCACTGCACGCACCGACCAACATCGCCCAAGCGGTGTGAAATAACGCCGCAGGGCTAACCTTTAACCTTTTTGCCACCCCACGCAACTGAGCGCTGATTGGTGCCGGTATGGCTTCTCGTACTTCAATAATCCGGCTGCCATCACCTTGCACATCACTGAGGTTAAAAGGCAATGTCGGTTCATCAATATCGCCAAATACCTCACTGAAATAACGCTCGGCATCATGATGTTCAGCCTGGTATTGCGTATGGGCAATAAACTCCCTAAATGGCATCGGTGTGGCCAGTGCTTGTGTTTCACCGCGTTGATAAGACAAAACCTCTTGGACAATGATCTCCAATCCCACATGGTCTGAGATAATGTGATGAAATTGCACCAACAAAAAATACAACCCGGATAGCGGGTCTGCCATAATTTTAACGCTCAACAATGGCGCCAAACCCAAGTCCATTTGCTGAACCTCTGGTGCACATAACGCCTGCATGTGGGCCGCAACATCTTGCTCTGGCTGCGCCTCAAGCCGGGTGACAGGTACGCTCACCTCACGGCAAACCACCTGCACTGCCACTGGCAAATCATCCCACAACACTGCGGTACGCAGTACGTCATGGCGATTAACCACAAACTGCAAACCGCTTAAAAAGGCGTCGACCGCTTGCTCGCTTTTGACTTCAAAGAGCATCGGCATCACATAAGGGTCTCCTTGAGAGCTCATCATGTGATGAAACAAAATCCCTTCTTGCAACGGCCCCAAGGGGTAAATATCCTGGATATTGCCTGCCCCGCCAGGCACTTGAGACACTATGCGTGACAGATCTTCTTCACTGAGTTCGAGCAAGGGCAACATCGCCGGGGTTATCAGTTCGCCGTCCAAAGGAATTAAATTTTCAGGTGCACTAAAAACAACGCCGCCATTTTCGGCACTGATACTCCGAGACAAATCAGCCAACGTAGCTGAGTCAAAAAGCTGCCGGGCGGTCATTACAATGCCCACATCCTGTAACCGGGAAATCACCTGTATCACCAACAACGAGTGGCCACCCAACTCAAAGAAGTTGTCGTTAATACCCACCTGCTTAAGCCCCAACACCTGTTGCCAGACTTGACTCATGACCTTTTCGTTATCAGTACTCGGTGCAACATAAACGGCCTGTTGAGCGTTCATATCCGGCTCAGGCAACGCTTTGCGGTCCAACTTGCCGTTAGCGGTTAACGGCAACTGCGCCATAAACACAAAGGCTGCCGGTACCATGTACTGGGGTAACTGTTCACTGACATGGCGTTGCAATTGGTCAATGAAGTCTTGACGCGCCGCCAATACCTGTTCATCGTCAGCGGTACTGTCTGCCACGTTAAGCAAAGACTGTCGGGCTGGTGAACTCACCACATAGGCCACTAAACCCATGTCACCTGATGCCAGGTTCATTGCCTGCACAACGGTTTCATTGACATCAGGGTGATCAGCCAAAATATGTTCGATTTCACCCAACTCTATCCTGAAACCACGGATCTTAACCTGGTGATCAATACGTCCCAAAAACTCCAAATTACCCTCTGGCAACCAGCGCACCAAGTCGCCGGTCTTATACAAACGCTCGCTACAGGGTGTGTTTTTGGCATCATAAAACGGATTGGCTATAAACTGTGCCTCGGTCAGATCGCTGAGGTTCAGGTAACCTCTGGCCAAACCCACACCACCAATATGCAGTTCGCCCTCTGTGCCAATGGGCACAAGGCCTGCCTGTTTATTTAATACGTAAAGCTGAATATTTTGTATCGGACGACCAATGGGTATACTGGTGCGTCCATCCAAAACTTTATTGACAACGTCATTACAACTAAAATGACTGACATCAATGGCCGCTTCGGTTGGTCCATATAAATTATGCAATTGCACCTTGGGACACTGGTTGACAAAGTCTTTTGCCAAATTCAGTGGCAAGGCCTCACCACTGCAAAATACCTGCTGTAATGAGGAACATTCGGACAAATTTTGGTGCGCCAGCAAAGCACTTAACATTGACGGCACAAAATGCAGTTTGCTTACTTGAGCACTTTGAATCAATTCAACCAAATACTGGCTATCTTTATGACCATCCGGTTTTAGTAAAGCCAAGTGACCGCCGCTGGTCAAGGTCGGAAAACTCTCTAATACTGAGATATCAAAGGTATAAGGTGCTTGCTGAAGAGTCACGTCATCTGAACTCAAATTGTGCACTTCTGTAAACCAGTTTATCTGATTGACCAGGCCGTCATGCTGCAGCATCGCTCCTTTCGG
>JABSOG010000262.1 GCA_013216025.1 Algicola sp.
ATGGAACGTAACCAGTTAACTTGCTCGCCAATTAGGGCTGCGAAGGTTGGATCAGGGCCAAATTGTGATTAAGTTGTTCCATTGCAAAACTGTCCAATAATACGGCTGAAATTGGACGGCATTTTACCTGTCTTGTGCCAATGTGTCAAATTGTAGCCGGTTCGGCAATTGCTCCCTGCATTGCTCTAATAAGCACATCCGTGTGCAAATCGGCAATTGCTCCCTGCATTGCTCTAATAAGCACATCCGTGTGCAAAATAGTCAAATTTATGGCGTTAACAAAGTGTAAGTGAATTTGACCATGTCCCCTTTGCCAAATAAACCCATTCGACGACCATCAATCCTCCACCGTTCACCGCCGCCCCTTCCAATTCAGACCTTGGCGTCATATCATGACGACGGTTCCAATCAGGTCAATTAAAAAAAGTAGAAAATTAATGGTTTTTGGCGGAAAGAAAAAAGATAACGTCTCGGTCTTATCTGACATGGCAAATA
The DNA here is from genome assembly GCA_013216025.1 of Algicola sp. Taxonomy (GTDB): domain Bacteria; phylum Pseudomonadota; class Gammaproteobacteria; order Enterobacterales; family Alteromonadaceae; genus JABSOG01. The sequence continues at coordinate 496 of JABSOG010000262.1, forward strand.
AACAGAAGAGATACGAAGCACTTGTAAAGGCATATCATGGCGATATTTTTCGTTATGCATACTGGCTTGTGCACGACCGCTCAGTGGCCGAGGACATTGTTCAGGAAACCTTTTTAAGGGCTTGGAAGTCGCTGGATTCGCTCAATGAGCAGGCCAAGGCTAAATCTTGGTTAATCACCATATTGCGCCGTGAGAACGCCCGGCGTTTTGAGCGTAAACAATTTAACCTGGTCGACATAGACGATCACCAGGTGGTGGACGACCAAGCGGTATCCACCGAGGCGTCCATGGAACAACAATTGATCCAAAGACAGATCATGAAATTAGCGCCAGAGTACCGTGAACCTTTATTGCTGCAAGTTGTGGGCGGGTTCAGCGGAGAAGAAATTTCCAACATATTGGATTTGAACAAGAATACCGTTATGACCCGACTATTCAGAGCCAGAAACCAGTTAAAAGATAACTTGGAATCGAAAGATTCTGCGAAAGGACAATACAATGGATGATTTAGAATTTCGTCGCGCTGTCTTTGCCGAGCCTTTCAGTAAAGACGACCGATTACAACAAGCCGCTGCTGCTGACCCAACTAAGCAATCATTTCTCAATGATATGCGCCAGTTTGAAGACAACCTCAGCGCGGCATTAAAGGTGGATGTGCCAGAGAACCTAGCCGAACGCCTGATATTAAGACAAGCAATTGAAAGCCACCAGCAAGTTCGCCGCCGTGGCCGGGTTCATTTAGCACTGGCCGCCTCGGTTGCTTTTGCGATTGGACTGTCTTCGCACCTGTTATACAACGCAAATAACGACAACATTGGTACCTATTCATTGGCACATGTACAGCACGGTATTAAACATCTGTATAGTGCCAACGAAGCCAATACCCTGACTCAGGTTAATGCCAAACTGGCCCGCTTTGGCGGCAAGTTTGACCCATCGATGGGGCAATCATTGGGTAATGCGGTGTTTTCTAACTATTGTGATTTTAACGGCATCACCAGCTTGCACCTGATTTACGACAGCCCTCAAGGCCGTGTCAGCGTGTTTATTACGCCAAGCGATGCCAACTTCGATTTTGTTAAAGACTTTGGTAATGATCAATTTGTCGGCCGAGGGTTAACTTTCGACAAAGCACAAGTCACGATAGTCGGCGATAAAGGCCAATCTATTGATGGTTTTGCGCAAAAAGTTGAAGCAAGCTTGAGTTGGGAGATCTAATAAATGTGGCCAGATGTGATTTTATTTAGTTAACTAAATAAAATCACATCTGGCCACATTTATATTGATACAAAAAGCTAAGTAAATTGATTTGACTCCTCGGGTGTTTTTTAGCAGGATGCTTTCTTTAAGCTTAAAATTATCCGAGTCACATGCCAAAAACCATAACCCGTTTGTTCACCCCAATCTTAGCCGTAATATTGCTGTCAGCTTGCAGCAAACCCATTCCAGTTACCATCCCCTTTACCTTGACTTATCATGATCAACCGGTCACTTGCAGCGAATTTGGTTCACCATCGGCCAATAGCAGGTTCAAACTCAAAGATTTTCGGCTTTATTTACATCAGATTGAACTGCAGAACAAAAACGGCGACTGGTCGGCTTTAACGCTTGACTCAAACAGCGCTTGGCAAAACGACAGCACCGCGCTACTCGATTTTGAAAATGGAGATGGCGACTGCCAAGGCAATCCGGGCACTAACACCACTTTAATCGGCAGTTTACCCAGTGCAGACTATCAGGCGATCCGTTTTGTTGTTGGCGTGCCGTTCGAACTCAATCACCAAAACCCGCTGATTGCCCTCGCCCCCCTGAACGAAAGTAGTATGCATTGGCACTGGCAAGGCGGTTACAAGTTTGTCCGGGCTGAGTTTAGTGTTGACGGTAAATCTCGGCGTCTGCATGTAGGCAGCTTACAGTGCAAAGGCGAAATCAACGCCATCAGTCATTGTGAAAAACCCAACCGGGTGCAAGTCGAATTGGCCAATTTCACCAATGGCCCTGTGGTCATCGCATTAGATAAGCTACTTGATTTTAATCTCGCTGATAATAAATCGAATCTGACTTGCATGGGTGGCTCAGACAGCCCTTGGTGTCTCAATGGCCTTGACTGGATTGGTCTGAATGACGATAAACCCCAAATGGCCTTTAAGGCAGGTATAGAAGTGAACAAAAACAAATGAAACGAATTATTTTTTTGTTAATTGGCTTGGTTGCTGGCGGTATAGGCATAGCGCTGTTTTTCTCCTCTAACAAAGGTTTTGACTGGAAACTGCCCAAAGACGTGCCGCCCCCAACGGTTCCAGACACTAACCCGATGTCTGCAATCAAAGTAGAACTCGGACGTCATCTGTTCTATGACAAAAGACTCTCGGCCAACAACACCATTTCTTGCGCCTCTTGCCACCATCAGTCAAAAGGCTTTACCGATGGTAAAAAAGGCTCAACCGGCCTATTTGGCGACATCACCCCGCGCAATGCCATGAGCCTGACCAATGTCGCGTATAACCAAAACTTCACATGGGCTAACCCGCTGAGCACCCAATTGGAACATCAAGCCAGATTCCCGCTATTTGGCGAAGTACCCGCCGAAATGGGCTTGAGTGGCGTTGAACATAAAGCCATAGAACAACTACAAGCCGACCCCAAATATCAAACTCTGTTCAAACAGACTTATCCTGCGCAGCAGGCCCCGTTCACCATGACCAATATCATTGCAGCCATAGCGGCATTTGAACGCACCTTGTTGTCTTTCAACTCGCCCTATGACCAATACCTGCGCGGCGAAACCAGCACTTTTGGCGAGTCAGAAAAACGCGGGTTAACGCTGTTTTTCTCTGAGCAAACCGAGTGTTTTCATTGTCATGGCGGATTTAATTTTAGCGATTCGAGCGTTCACAAAAATTCAACTACCCCGGCCAACCGTTTCCACAACAATGGCCTATACAATATTGACGGACGCGGTGGTTATCCCAAATCTGATCGCGGTTTGTATAATTTGACCTCCAACAAAAACGACATGGGCAAATTCAAAGCCCCGACCCTGCGTAACATAGCCGTGACCGGACCATTCATGCATGATGGCAGTATTGAGACGCTAGCAGGCGTGCTCGACCATTACGTCAACGGTGGCACCAATATAAAAGAAGGTAAAAACAAAGGCTTTGGCTCGGCTAACCCGTTTAAAAGTGAGTTTGTGCCGGGGTTGGAATTGACTGACCAAGAACGCGCCGACCTGTTGAGTTTTTTGCACAGCTTGACTGATGAGACGTTTTTGAGTAATCCTGATTTTTCTGATCCTTGGATTGCCCCAAAACCTTAAGAAAACCGCCGTAGGGGCAGATTCCCATGTCTGCCCATGGTGAAATATTTACCAGGTTTGCGAATAGTTAAAGCCCGTAATGGGCACAGGAGCTTGCAGCCCCGCGCCCCTACGCAGATTCATCAGAAAAAATATCTCCTTGAAATTCAAAGAACTAAAGTCTACTGTCACATCGGTGTCATATGACAATTGACTGTACAGTCACATGCTTGGCGTATTCGGCAGGGTAAAAAATTGGTTTACTGGCCTCAACCTACACCTTGAACTAAAGCTTGAACTAAAGCTCAGCTCAAACGAGCAGCCAAAAGGAAAATCATGATGAGTAATACCAACAATACCTCAACCCCAACCTCAACTCCACCCTCTGCTCCAAAGAAGACCAATCTGATTAATTACATCAGTTTTACCTTTACCGATGGCGACAGACAAATTAATGCCACTGGCGACATATTCGGCAAGGAGGTGATTTATGTCAATGGCCAGCAAATCAGCAAAAAGCGCAATTACAAAATCAAATCAATCCATGCCTTTACCTTGGGCGAAGACCAGTACGAACTCGAATATCACGTCACCAACTTATTCACCAGTACCCTAAAGTGCACATTGGTTAAAAACAATGTCCATTTTAAAACCCAAACATGGAAGCCTTTTGGCAAATATTCGCTGTATGTTGTGCTGGGATTGGGCTTTGCCGCCGGGCTGGTAGGCGCTTTAAAGTTCGCAGCGGTACTTTGACATGGATATTAATGCACCAGCAGTAAAGCAGCAACGCACACAAAGAGCGTGGACTCAGCAACACCTCGCCGATGCCTGTGGTGTCAGTTTACGCACCATACAAAGGGTCGAACGCTACGGCACGGCCTCTCACGAAACAGTGATGAGTCTGGCGGCGGTTTTTGAAATTGAACAAAAATCACTGGTTGTTGAAGTACAACCAGAAATCATCGCGCCACCGGGACCTGCCACTTACAGCAGGCTGGTCTGGTTACTGGTTTTGTCTGCGGTTTTGGGCGGTATGGTCGGTGGGTTAGGCATGTATTTGCTTATGTCTTAGCTGTATGTTCCAGTGTCCAATGCATCACTGGGCACTGGGTCTTTCAACACGCGTTACAAACTCAAATTACGGTCTTTACTATACTGCACATCAAATCGATAAAGACTGCCTTTTTCGTCAATCACCGAATCGTCTTTGGCACCGACTTTGCCCGACAGTTTCTCCAGCGAGCCTGCCAACGTCAGCGCATCGCCTTTTTGAAACGCTTTGAAATTAGCGTTGGTCACGGTAGCTTTTAACTCACAGTTTTGACCGCTGCAAAAAAAATCGCCACTGATGGGCATGTAATAATCGCCGATGGTAAATACACTGTGAATCAACTTGCGATCGGGCGTGAAAGCCACACGTAACGAGGTCGCTAACATACGCCCGTCAGACTGCTTGAGCTTACCTGTATAAGACTGAGCCACAAACAGCTGGTTTTTCTTCGGCAACACCAATTGGGTGCTGTAGTTTTTGACATGCGCCCCACTTTGCAGCAAATAACGCTTCCAAAAGGTTTCTAGCTTGCCGTTCAGTTCAGTCTGGTTATTGGTGTAATTGATGCCATAAGCATACACCGAGGCATGATTAAAAAAGGTCGGAAAACGCTTAGCTGCTGCATCAGCCGCTTGTTGTGGATTGAAGTTTTTGTGGCTGAACAAATCGGAGTTTTCGACCATGTCTGAGAAGATAATCACCCTCGACACGCCATTGGTTAAATCCATGCGCGCCGAGTCATAATACAAAGCCTCAACCAATTTCTTTTGCGGAAAATTACCGGCACTAAAACTAGGTGTGTTGTCATGGCGGGTTTTTGCCAATGGATGGGCCAACGCCTGTTTAAACCACTTGTTGAACGACTTTAAATCACCCTTTAACTTATCATCGACTCCCCCGGTGAACACCGAACCAAAGCCATCATTTTTTTTGCGTTTGGCATATTCTGCCGGGGTAAAAGCCGGATAACAGCTGTCCCAAGCTTCTTCGACCACACCACCACCGTCTTTAATGGTTACCACCTGCAATCGTTCGCCAGCAAAGAACTTGGTTTTATTGATGATATCTCTAAACCAGTTGGCGTCTTTTTTGGCGATAATGCCCTGATCGAGATAAATCACCGTTTGGCGTTGTACTCCGGCTTGCCCGCAGTAGGCTTTTAAATTGGTAGTACGCAACAAACCATCGGCAAAAGCGTTTGATGACAGTAACACCGCGACGGGCAGTGCCAAGAGCAATACAAAAGACGAGGCAACTAACTTGTTCATTTTTTATCTTCCTTACTTTATTTCAACAGGGCTTCGGTGTATTCATCTTCAACCGTCAGGGTCATGGCGTGGTACTCGTCGAGCGATTTCAAATCAGGCCCAATCTTGATGTCAGTCATGCCCTTTTGTTTGGCTGTGGTGGTCAACATGCTCTGATAACGTTCTATCGCCTCGTTAATCACCCGGGTCGCTTCACTATTGATACTTTGTTGTTTCGACACGATTCTAGCCACCAAGTTATCAAGATCTTTCACTTCTTGCTCGGCTTGGCCCAGCGCGTTTTTCAAGTGGCCCAACTTCACTTCATACTCGGCATCAATCCGCTCCATTTCTTCTTGTAGACGTTTGTCGACCTTGTGAAATTCACCTTTGGCATAATCATAATCTCTTCTCGATTCTTGATAATCTGGGCGCGAATCATGGGTGAAATAAGAAATGGCGATACCGACTATCCACACCAGCACATTCATGATCACAAACGGCAAAAGCTCCGACATGATAGAACCGCCTTCGGGCTCTTCGCCCGGCAGGCTCGGCAAACCGCCTCCGACATTGCTCATTTGCTCCGCGAGCAAGTCATATCGGTTCCAGGTCACCACCAGCAACGACAGCAGTAACAGCAAGGTGAAAATCGATTGCACCAATAACACCTGATTTTTATCGGTCTTTTTACGATGGGGTGCAAACAAAGCAACCCGTTGTTTTAACAATGCGCCGTGCAGATGAGACGCAATGGCGATGGACAACGCCACCAGTACCGTTGCGCCAAAGGCGATGCCCTCAGGGTATTTGATGTTAAAAGTACTGAAGTTGATAAACCATTCGATGGCACCGATGAACATAATCGATAAAGCATAAACCCAAACCCGTTTACGCACTGGCGGTTTGCCACCAAGTTCAGCAAACATGGTTTCATAGCGTAACTTGGTTTGCTCGTGTTCGAGCTTTTTGTCCTGATAATGATTGTCGCGCATAAACTGCTCTTTAGACTTGGCTTTTTGATCTTCACGCTCGTCTACCAGTTTTTGGTGTTTAACATGTTGCTCAGAATTACGATTTTTGGCTTTTAACTGCTCCACCTTATGCATAAAGTCATTGCGCTCAGAAGCCCACTTGGCCAGCGTGCTCTTGATGCCGTTGATTGAAGCATCTACCATTTTTAGGGTGTGATAGTCCTTATTGGTATACAACACCCCCTCACCTGCTTCATCGAGCTCTTCGCTGATCAGGTTGTCAAAATGGTTTTTAGTGAAATAACGGTTAGCCTCCTCTACCGGAGAATCGTTGAGCAATTTTTGCGACTGGGTTTGTAAGTCCATCGGGCAGCCCTTTTTGAATAATTAGTTTGTCATTGGGTTATGAAAAGTCAGAATTAGTTTTGATCGAGCCAGTACTTGGGACTGAGTAACAGCACCTTGCGTACATCGAGTTGGATGCTGAGGCTTTGGCGAATTTGCATCGGCAGCTCTAGTGTCTTTCGCTTGATTTTTTCAATCATGGTTTCAACTCGCTTGGGGCCATTGAGCGGCACCCGCATCACGGTTTTGCCGTGGACCATCGCGACATCAAAAATCGGCAATGCACTGCGCCGACAGGCAGAATCTATATCTGAGCAATCAAACTGGCGGAAAAACTCTAGGTTTAACGCCCGGTTATCAGATGAGAGAATCTCGACACGGCGATTTTTGGCCCGCTCGCCTTTGGTTTTATTTGAGGCCACCGGGATTGTTTCACCAGCGGCGACAATTTTGATTTTGTCTGGTGCAATGCCGTTTTTCACCAATAAATTGGCGATGGTATAACCACGCCGGGCGCTCAAACTCTGATTGGTTTGTGCTGAGCCGACCGAATCGCTGTGCCCCACCACGTACAAATAAGCCCCAAGGGATTTTTGCTGGTACAAACGGGTAAAGGCTTCAATATCGTCAACCTTAATGTTGGCCGAGTCATGGCGGGCAAAATCAAACAACAATTTATTAGAAAAAGTGATGCGAAACAACGACTCTTTTTTGATTTGATATTCTTGCACACTGATGGAGTCTATTTTATCAATGGCTGTGGTGATCCGCTGGTCGGCCACCGGTATTTGCACCATTTTATTGGCTTTAACTGGAACCTTAGACTGGGGCTTAGTTTGATTAGAGGTCGTGGATTTACAGCCCGACAATACCAAAGTCGCAACGACCAGTACTATAGCTGATACTACACCCAATGATTTTGTTGTCATTTAGCCAGTTGACCTCTTTGGTTTGAATAAAAGTTGCTTAACGAATTGTAGTTGATCACTCAACGATTCAACAGCTTAAGCGTTTATCTTATCTGTGCGGCAACAAGATCAAGCTTGCTTAAAGCGTGTTTCGGCAGCTTGCTTGATATTCATACTTTTGACGAACATTCAATGACCTGCGTTAACTTTGAGTGTAAAAATGCATTGCATCGACACTCAGTAAGGCATAGACTTGGCAGTACTTAGGGGATGATTATGGATTCGACAGGATTCACGAACTTTTAGGTGCATGTCGAGGATGTGGCTGGCCTCGTAAAAAAGCCGCAAACACAATAGTTGCAAACGACGAAACGTTCGCACTAGCAGCCTAATGCTAGCCTTCCTCTCAAGCGTCTCCAATGCGCGTGAGTTAGTGAAGGTCGACTCACATTGGATAGCGAGGGAAACCTGTCTGGGGTTGAACCGCGAAACAGTACCAGGCTCGCCATTAAAAAACCTGTCGCTTGGTATTTTAATGGTCAACATATAGAGCGACTAAACATGTAGTACCGAGGGGCAAGGCTTTCTGGACGCGGGTTCAAATCCCGCCATCTCCACCACTAGCAGGTTCACCAAGAACCGACAAAGACCCGCAAGGCCTTATTTTAAAGGGCTTGCGGGTTTTTTTATGTCCGATGACGACCGGGGCTGACTTGTAAAAACCAACGTTTATTGTAACACTCATTGTAACCTTAACCCGATGTTACAATAAGTAGTGTCACAATGGCCCGAACAACCAAACATTTATCCAATACAGAAATCGGCCAAGATAATGACCTACCTGTCACGTCACTTGCAAACAAATTAATTGAAAATGCTGCAAATGAAACGAAACAAAGCAGAAAAAGGGCACGCTATTTGGCAATCAAAACGCCATGAAACACGGCGGCTATTCTAAGACTGCGATTAACGAAATTCGTACGATGCCCTTGCTCCAATGGCGCCAGTGAAATAACTGTAACAACCCTAAAAATCTTCGCTGTTTTCAAAGCAACACGTAAACCTTGATAACTAGTGCCCATCCAGAAACGCAGTTTCTATCTGCCAATTGGCAGGATGGACGCTAGCTACGTTATTTCTTAATGGGGAGGTGTGGCGACAATCAGTTTGGCCCGACACAGCATGGCTTATTGAATTGAGAAAACTTTTCTTTAGTGACTATTCACCAGCCACCAGCAAAGCTTTAAAATGTTTGTCTAGATAGATACCCAAGACGGTAGGACCACCAAAGAAAAACAACAGTCGTTGCTTGGCGATATCGCTGACTTCACCTTCACCGTTGACAAATTCATCACACCACAGGGCGACATCGTTGCCACTGATAGATTCACGATTTACATTTGCCCAAAACAAATTATCGGGCGCAAGTATCTGGTCTA
>JABSOG010000263.1 GCA_013216025.1 Algicola sp.
TGTGGGATGTGGCTGAGCCTTTAATGCGCGAGTTGGTCGATGAGATCTGCGAATCGTGCTCAGCGGCAGTGTTAGACGGTGCCGATGTGGTTTATGTGGCACGAGTACCGAGCCCCAAACGGATTATGTCGATAAAAATTGATGTGGGCACACGCCTGCCAGCGCATGCTACGTCGATGGGGCGGGTGTTGTTATCGGCGATGACAGATGCGCAATTAGACAAATATCTTGATCAAAGACGATGGTCTTCGTATACCGAACACACCATAACAGAACCATCAAAATTGGCTGAGATCATTAAACAAACCAAATTACAGGGCTGGGCGCTGGTCGATCAAGAATTAGAGATGGGTCTTCGTTCAATATCAGTGCCCATTTTTGACAACCACGGCCGAGTGAAAGCCGCGCTGAATATTTCGACCCATGTATCGAGGTACAGCGACACCGACATAATCGACACCATTCTACCCGCACTAAAAGGCTGTGCCGAACAGGTGAGTTTGTATTTGGGCCAAAAAATGGCGACTTTACCCAATGGTGTATAAAAGAGCGCGTTTATTACAGATGAAACATCAAAGAACAATAAGAGACTAATAATGAGTGCAGAAAATTTTAACGACGATGTAGGTTTAAAGGCCGTTGGTTTTGTCGATGACTTGTATGTGATGTCATTAGACATAGAACCCCGCCATCACAATATGGGCGGTTATGTTCACGGCGGTGTGTTAGCCACCATGCTTGATACCGCTATGGCCCGCGCCTATTGGATGGCTCAAGACGGCGATAAAATGACCGCCGTGACGCTAGAAATGAAAGTGAACTACATTCACGCGGTTAAAAGCGGCAAGCTCAGCGTTCATGCCAAGCTGGTCAATGCCACCCGGCGTACGGCTTATGTTGAGGCCTACGTGGTGAATGAAGATGAGCGGTTGATTGCCAAGGCTACGTCGACTTTAATGGTGTTATAAACCGTATTGTTAATAGTGCATCCAGTTACTATAATGCGGGAACAAAGCACAATAATAATCAATAGAGGAAAACCCTTGGACAAATTCGAACAATTCATGACTGCGATTGATGATGAACTCGAAGCTGAATTCAATCAATGTAAAATGACCGAAAACCAGCTGTTGGCGGCGGAGGTGTTTGGTTACAGCTATGCTCACTATGTGGACAGAGTGGATGTTAATGAACGCTTTACAGATTTGATGCCCAATGACATTGTCACCTTGACCAAAGATGAAAAGTTTAAATGGGACATTAAGAAACTGGCGAAAAAACTCAAAGTCGACAAAGAACAGGCAGTGGCCTATCGATTGAGCTTTCAACAAGCCAAGAGAATTGTACATGCCAAAAGTGCCGCCGCTTCTTTCGCCGAAGGGGTCAAGCAATCCATCGAACAGGCGATACGCGACGGATTGAAAGATAAGGAATCTATCGACAATCTGGTAGAACAGGTCTGTTATCGAGCAGCCGATTTATCTTATCTGTTACGGGTCGAATGCAGAGATTTAAGCGAATACTCCAGTGGCCTCAGGGATGGTTCTTATGATGCTGACGATATGGATGATGATTGCGATGACGACGATGATGTGGTTGCAGAGTTTTGATTACGACATAATAGGACCATGCATTCTTGTGGATAAATCCCAATTTTGATGGCAAAAATAGCAAGACATCCCATCTTCAACAATACTTTTGCCTTATATTCATCAATTAGGACCACAATTTTGTCGACATCCACCGCTGTGGTCAATTGAGTATAGTTTGGCTTTTGACGCCCAGCCTTTTGGCAGGTTATCCATAAACTTAAACAATTATTTATTCGATTGCAGCATACTCAACAACTTCCGCTGATGCTTTTTAAAATATTCATAATTACCCTGACTTTTGTCACCGTGCTTTAAAGCCAGTGTCATCTGCTGGAGTGCTTTATCTATTTGACCATTGTGCTCAAAGGCATCTGCCAAACCATCATAAGCATTGGCAGAATCCGGATAGAGTTTTACGTTGAACTCAAACAACTGTATTGCTTCTTCTGTTTGTTTTTTACTATCCAAATAGTAATAAGCTGTGTTGTTTATCATGGATTCTGGTGGCGGTATTTCATAGCCAAATCGATGTGAAATGTCATTATAATAGTGCTTTATTGCTGTTAATCCCTGTTGCGCTTGAGCAGCAGGCATGTTCAATGGCCCAAACAAGCTACGATAAGCATTAAACAGCCCTGCGACACTGGTTAAGTTGTGGGGTTCATTGTTAAAGGCTTCTGATTTGAAGGTAAAGGATTCAGTTGAATTTCGTTTTATCGATGATTCAAGCTCATCATAAATTTTTCGCATCCCACCACCTTCATTACCAATATTCATATAGAGAAAATTCGGCTCTTTAGTGGTTTTACTGCGCTTATCGGCAAAAAAGGTTTCGGTCTGTGCCAGCGTCATTCTATCACTCCACCAGACAGCGGGGCTAAAGGCGAAATGAGCCTGAAATAACTGTGGTCTGGTGTACAAACTGTGAATGACCAACAAACCACCAATAGAATGGCCTGACAGTATTTTGAAGCTTTTGGTGCGGTACTTTTTATCAATGTAGGGGATCAGTTCTGATTCAATAAAATCAAGAAATTTGTCGCCGCCGCCGCCACTACCCATGAAGCCACTTCTGGGGTCTTTATTGACGGTTGGGGCTAGGTCTCGGGTTCTATCGGTATTTGCAATGCCAACGACAATCATTTCGGGCGCTGCGCCTGAGCGGTTTAATCTGTCTAGCGTGCCAGCGGTGTGGGCTAGGTTTGTCGGCCCACTCAGCAAATATAAAACGGGGTATGTTAAATTTTGATTGTTGTTATAGCTTTGCGGTAACTGGATAACGATTTGACGTTGTTCATCGAGTATTTTTGAATATAAACCATCATTGGATGGGGCAATCGTACTCGCATTGGCAAAGTGTGTCGTTAATACGGCGATAGTTAATATGATTCTGGTCAGATGTTTTAACAAGTAAATCTTCCTATGGGTTAACTGAATGTTGGGGCGGCTTAAAAAATACCATAGGCGCGAGCTGATAAGAAGTGGGTACTTTGCTGTTGGTCTTAAAAACAAGGCGTTGGACGCAACAAACGAAAACGGGTCAGTTTATATGGGTAATACCATCCCATTGGTCCGGTAAATCGCTGCTTAACAGGGTTTGGCATTTTTCAATGTATAGGCAGGTGACGTTATCTTCAGGATATTTTTGCTGACATTGTTTGAAATTGGTTAATGCGTCTTCGAACGCCATATTCTGGTATAAATGCCAAGCTTTTTCAAACTGGGTTTTTATGGTGCGTTTACCTGCGACCATTGGAAGTGGGTCGCCATCGAATACCTCGTAAATCAATACCGCTTCTTTGCGGCCTTTTACCGTGACATTGTCGATGATCCGGGTGTTGAATTGTTCTGGGCATTCGAGTTGTTCAAAGGTTTGCTGGCTGATCAAAAACGAAACCCCATACACTTTGGTTAATCCTTCGAGTCTGGCGGCCAAATTGACCGCATCAGAAATAACCGTACTTTCCATTCGGTTGGCTTCACCTAGAGTGCCAATCATCACTGGACCTGTGTTTAAACCTATGCCAATACGAATGTCGGCAATGCCTTTTTTTGTCAATTCACGATTGTAGTTTTCGAGGGTTTTGAGCATATTAATGCCCGCTGACACAGCGTCTTGTGGGCTTCTATCGAACAACGCCATAATGGCATCACCGATGTATTTATCAATAAACCCATGGTTTTTTCTGACCACCGGACCGACGATGGTGAGGTAGTTGTTCATAAAATGAAAAATTTCGCTGGGCGTTTTACTTTCCGATAAGCTGGTAAAGGCACGAACATCGCTAAACAGTATCGACATATTTTTTTCGACACCATCACCGAGCTTCACATCATTAATACTTTGCTTGTTGAGATAGCGCAAAAAGGCATGGGGGACAAACTTTTTGAAGGTTTCGGCCAGCCGCACGGTTTGTTCAGTGGCTTCTAGTTGTTTTTGTAGTGCCTGTTTTCGCTGTTTGCTGATTTGATTGAGCCTGTCTGCCAATGCCAGCGACAGTAAAATCACTTCTAGTGCTGAGCCGAACAAAAAACCATGTTCAGTCAATGGATTGGTAGGAAAGTAACCTAGACGATTGCCAACCACAATAATAGCGCCGAATATAAGAACGGTGAAAGCGATAAGGTAGAAACGGGCGGGTCTAAACCCGTTTAAAAACGATGTAGCGGCAGAACAGAAGATGAACGCCAAGGTCACTGCCAGAAGTGGCAGAGCCAGTTTGGTCGCCAGACCATAATCTGACATAAAGGTGGCCAAAATCACCAATACACTCCAAACGGACAGTTCTTGATAACTCTTTATTTGTCCAGGGTTGCGTTCGTCTATACCCAAAAAAACGCGAGTAAACTGGAGCAGGAAATACGTTAAAAAACCGGCAAAAAAGGTGCCTATATGATTGGCCAGCCAGGTATTGTTGGGCCACAATAATTGGTATGAAAACCCCTGTAGCCATGAATACAAGCCCAGCGCTGAGCTGTTATAAAGCACGTAATACAGGTAGCTTTTGTCTGAAATAGTCAAGTATAGCAATAAGTTGTACAAGATAAGACCAATCACCAAACCATAATAAATGCCGAACGTAAATTGCTGTTTGACAACCTGATTGGTGAATTGTTTTGCTGTTAACAAGCTCATCGGTAACTGAATGGAGCCAAGGCTTTCGATGCGTAGGTAAATCGTTTGTTGCTGGTGTTGTGGTATGTCTATTTCAAAAATAAAATGACGATAATCCCGGTCTCTGGCTGAAAACGGCAAGGTATCGCCACTGATGACTTTGTCGACATGGCCCTTGGCATCGCGCTTATAAATAATGATGGAATCGAGTATCGGATAGGCGATTTGTAGTAACCGAGATAGGTTTTTATCGGTATTGTTGACCACGCTAAAGCGAGCCCAGATGGCATCGCTGGTTAGGCCAAAGTTGGGGACTCTGTGTGGGTTGGGCTTAAATTGACTGGCGAATTCGGGCGATTGTATTTGCTCAAAAGTTAGTGTTTTGGTGGTATCGACGTAGAGACTGAGGTAACCGGACAGGTTGATGTTTTGCTCAGTGCTGTTTAACGACAACACGGGTGCACCAACAACAATAGTTGGCATTGACAACACCATTAATAACACAAAAAACAAGAGGGTTTTGGCCACTTAAGGGATCATTATTTTGAACATGACTGATTGAATATTAGCTTGTTTCCATCGGAATGCCGCATCACCTAAAACGCCAACTTTTCGCGAGCGCGGCAGTTTTACAAAGCCTTAACCCCACACTTTTTCATACAATCGAATAATATCTGCTTTGCTCGGCACTACCGGATTATTGTTCGGCGAACCGGATGCCAGCGCTTGGTCGGCCATAAGATCTAACGCATTGAAATAATCGTCTTTATCGATGCCGTAGTCTTTGGGGCTTGGCACTTTGAGGTCTTCACATAACTGATAAAGGCCATCGAGTAATTTGCCGATGGCTTGGTCATCAGAATCACTTATACAAGCCATGCCCATCACTTTGGCGGCTTCTACGTAACGCACTTTGGCACCGGGAATCGAATATTCAGTTACCACTGGCAACAACATAGCGTTACTCATGCCGTGGGGCACATGAAAAGCCGCGCCAATCGGTCGACTCATGCCGTGGATTAACGTCACCGAGGCATTCGAAAACGCCATGCCGCCTTGAGTCGCCGCCAACATCATGGCTTCTTTGGCTTTGAGGTTGTTTGGGTCTTCGCAGGCAAGCGGCAGGTTTTGCGCGATGTTTTTCATGCAGGCCAAGGCAATGGGGTCGGTAAAGGCGTTGGCTTTTTTACTGACATAGGCTTCGAGCGCGTGGCATAAACTATCAAGCCCGGTGTCTGCTGTCAGCCGGTAGGGCATGGTTAGTGTGAATTCGTAATCGACCAGCGCAGCCACCGGTAATGCGCCAATGCCCAGACACATCATTTTTTCTTGGCTGTGAGTGTCGGTGATCACCATCACTCGGGTGGCTTCAGAGCCGGTACCGGCAGTGGTCGGAATGGCAATGACTGGCAAACCTTCGGGCACCGGGTTTGGCGCTTTAAAGTCTTTAATTTCGCCGCCGTGGCGCGCCAATATGGCAATGGCTTTTGCGGTGTCGATAGCGCTGCCGCCGCCAAGGGCGACCAAGCAGTCATAATCGTCCGACTTACAATAAATAACACCTTCGTTTACCGCTGTGGTCGTGGGGTCGGGCACGCAATCGGCGAATACGCCAAATGCAATGTTACTGTCAGACAAGTCGGTGGTGATTCTTTTGAGGTAACCCAATTCAACCATAGCAGGGTCGGTTACGATCAGTGGTTTTTTAAATCCCAACTCAATACACAACTGGGCTAGGCGTTTGCTTGAGCCTGCGCCAATCTTTAAAATTTTGGGTAAGTAAATTGCTGCGTCCATTTTCTAATCCTCTTTTATCGATTCACTTGGGTCAACAACCACTGGCGAAAGGCCACAACCGGCGCATAGTCGCTTAAATCGTTGGGTGTCACCAGATAATAACCGAATGTACTTTTGATGGGGTGGTCGGTGATCTCAACCAGTTCTTGATTGTCGAGCTCGGTTTGAATTAGAAACTTGGGTAGCAGCGCCGCGCCCAATCCGGCCGCGGCGGCCTTGGCCACTTGTGAAAACTGCTCAAAATGCATCCCAGGACTGTCTTCAATATCCATGTCGTTGGCCTTGAACCAGTTAACCCATTCGTTGGGGCGGGTTGAAATGTGCAGCAGCGGTAACGGTGCAAGATCTTTCGCGCAGGTTAGTGGATGTTTCGCCAAAAAGTCTGGTGAACATACTGGCACCACTTCTTCATCCATTAAAAAGGTATTATCAGCCTTTGGCCAGTCGGGTTTGCCGTAGTGAATGGCGGCGTGTAGCTGTTCGTCAGCGAAGTCAAATGGGATAAGTTTGGTCATGAAGTTGACGGTCACATCTGGATTGGCGAGCAAAAAAGACGCCAGTCGCGGCATTAACCAACGGGTGCTGAAGGTCGGCAATATCGCCAGATTGAGCAAGCCGCCCTGAGGGTTAGTGATGGCTCTGAGTGACGCTGAACGAATGGCCTGCAAGGCTTGATTGATATCCAAGGCATAGGTTTTTCCGGTTTCGGTCAGTTCGATGCTTTGTCGTGTTCGGTCAAACAGGCTGACACCCAGCAGGGTCTCGAGCTTGTTGATTTGGCGGCTGATAGCCCCTTGTGTGAGGTTGAGCTTGTTGGCTGCTGCGGTGAAGCTGCCAGTGCTGGCGGCAGCATCAAAAGCAGAGAGCATACTCATGCTGGGCAGCAGACGTCTTTGACCGTTCATGGTTGTGATCACCCCAATTATTTGTTGTTGCGGGGATTATAGAGGGCTTCAAAGCCAGTGTCACACCGTTTATCTGGCTGGTTGAGCAATGTCAGCACATCAGTGCTAAACTCCGAGCAATATAAACCTGTTTCCTCCAAAAAGGCTAATTTAGAATGAAAATTTTTACCGCTTTACTGTTGTTATTGAGCATGTCGGCCAATGCAGGTCAAGTCACTTTGACTGCTGAAGATGGCTTCAAGCTTTACGGCGACTATTATGCAGGCCAGACAAATAAACCCGGAGTATTAATGTTGCACCAGTGCAACGGTGAACGCTCGATGTATGACAATCTGGGCAAGAAGCTGGCAAAGCAGGGCATCCATGCCTTTTCGCTGGATTTCAGAATGTATGGCGACAGTGTCACCGACACGGTAAACATGCAAAAAATCAGGGCATCGGCGGCGGATCGTCAATCTGGCCGGGCAGAAATCATGAAGCACCGGGCATTGTGGCCAGCTGACGTGTTGTTGGCAGAACAATTCCTGCGTGAAAAAATCGGCAAAAATGCGCCATTAGGCGTAATCGGTGCCAGTTGTGGTGGCGGTCAGGCAATCACGCTGGCGGGCAGAAAATCGGTTGATGCCTTGATGTTTTTCTCCTCTGGTATGGACCAAGCGACGCTCGATAAATACAGTAAACTCAAAAGCACACCGACTTTTATTATTGCCGCAGAGGGAGACAACTATACCTTTAAGAGCGCACAGCAGTTGTTTAAAAATTCGAGTCATGCGCAAAACCGATTGGTCAATTATAAGGGCGAAGGACACGGAATTCCTTTGTTTAAACAAGACCCCAATTTGGCCGATACCATGGTTGGCTGGTTTGTGCAGCGGTTGGCATTGTAGCCAGTCTCTTTGCGATATGAACAGTGCAGTTTGCCGATAGTAACTGGCGATTATGCAGACATATTCACGATGATTTCAGTACAATGTCTTCAAAAAAGGCTGATTTATTGTTGCTCTTCTTTATCAGCAAATTGAGCTGCGATTTCCCTGAACTGTTCTGAGATGGCACTAAAGGCATCGACCATATCTGGGTCAAAATGGGTGCCGCGACCGGCTTCGATGATGTCTACCGCCTTTTCATGGCTGAATGCCGGTTTGTAGACCCGTTTGCTGATTAACGCATCGTACACGTCTGCGACTGCCATCAAACGGGCTGAGACCGGAATGTTTTCGTTTGCGAGGCCTTCGGGGTAACCAGATCCATCCCACTTTTCTTGGTGGTACAGGGCAATTTCTTTGGCGTAATACAAAAAGTTGCCACCCTCGGCCATGGTGTTTTCGGCGGCCACTATGGCATCAAAACCATAGTTGGTGTGCCTTTTCATTTCTTCGAATTCTTCATCGGTCAATTTGCCGGGTTTAAGCAAAATGTTGTCTGGCACGCCCACTTTGCCGATGTCGTGCAAGGGCGCCGACTTGTACAGTAGGGTGATGGTTTCGGGGGTCAGAAAATCACGAAATTTGGGGTGTTCTTTGAGCTTTTCGGCCAGTTTTTTTACATAATGCTGCGTGCGGCGAATGTGGTTGCCGGTTTCTGGATCTCTGGCTTCAGCCAAGCTGCCCATGGCCACCATCACCACGTCTTGCAACTCTTCCATTTTTTGGGTGCGTTCGATGACTTTTTCTTCGAGCACTTCGTTTTGTCGTTTGAGAAAATCTTGCGCTTCTTTGAGGGTTAAATGAATTTTGACCCGCTCTAACACTATCGGCGGGCTGATGGGTTTGGTGATGTAATCGACGGCACCCAGTTCAAATCCTTTTTGTTCATCTTCGACGGTGGATTTGGCGGTGACAAATATCACCGGAATGTCGACGGTGAGCGGGTTGGCCTTGAGTTTGGCACACACTTCGTAGCCGTCCATGCCGGGCATCATTATGTCGAGCAGGATCAGGTCGGGCTGCTGTTTTTCGGCGATCTTCAGCGCCATCGGGCCATTAATCGCGCCTTTGACGCTGTATTTACTGATCAATACCCCTTTTAATACATCGAGGTTTTCTGGGGTATCGTCTACCGCCAATATGGTGCTTTTGATTTGAGTCATGGCTCTACTCCTTTTAATGGTCTTTTATATTAGCGCGCGCAGTACTTCGGCTGCCTGTTCAAAATCATAACTGCTTATTTGCTGTCGTAAGGGTTGCAGTTGGCTGCGCAGTGGCGAATTACCGGCCTTGCCAAGGATATCTTCAAGCAGACCTTCGGCTTCCATGTCATATTCATCCAAAAGGTCGAGCAATTGGGTGAGCATTGGGGTCAGTTCTGCCAAACTCATGCCTTGGCCTGTTTCGGCTATTTGTTCCGGCTCT
>JABSOG010000264.1 GCA_013216025.1 Algicola sp.
GATGATCTCGCCATTAACAGGTCTTTGAGTTTGACGTTTGAATGCTTTTATATGAACAAAAGCACGCTCACCTGAACCGCTCGGCTCTACAAAGCCAAAACCTTTATCATCATTCCAATTTAGAACTTTGCCTTGTTGTTTCATACTGCCCCTTGATATGGCTCACTTATTAGATGCCTTTCAAACTGCTTTTAATTCAATTCATCCGCTCAAGCGTGACAAACCTCACTTGTTTTTGAGGTGTTTTGATATCGATGCCAAAATTGGCCAGTTTGGTCGTGATTAGCTGACGCAACAGCGCATCTTGGCCGCTCAGTTGTGCGCCAAGCCACGCTTCATTGGTATCAAAAGTACATTCCACTGATAAACTGGCAGGAAAACTCCCTTGGCTGTAATCGCTATGACAAATTTTGTGGGTTAACCACTTAAACCCGTCAACTTCGTGCAAAGCTTGTTCGCAGGCTTGCGTTAACGCTATTCGTAAGGTGTTTTCGATTTTCTTGTCTGATTTTTTCATGATGAGGTGTTTAAGTGGGCTTTTGATATAAAGCCCACTGTATCTGTTGATATGTTTGATGCAAGCCTTATCGCTTTCTCAGCCGTTTACTTTGCCCAGATTTGCATCAAATTTTCAACATCGGGATATAAAGTGCAGCTATTAGACCCCGTTAATGTAACTTCTTTTTTCGTTGTATAAGCTGCTAATACAAGGCTAAGCGTGGCTTTACCGACTGAGGTCGATGGATCAAAAGCATAGCTAAAAGTGCCATTTGTTTTACAGTCTGGCACAGTGGCAGGCTTAGTACTAAGAACGACAAATACGACATTCCCATATTGCTCACCCATTAATACTGCTGTTATCTTGGTGTTGCCTATTGAGCTGGCCATACTCAGCTGGCTAAAAAAGATGGCAATAACCACTATTAATTTTCTCATATACTTCTCTACTGTTTTCCATGATTGGTTGCATATTATGCATTATTTACACTGAGTTACAAAGCGCCGCTAAGGCTTTGATCGGTGGCACCATGATGTTTAACCTACTGTCTTTATGGCGTCAGCCACGCATAGCGAAGCAAAAAACAGTATTTAGATACTGTAAATCTGCGATCACTCGACTAAGATTAAGTTATGTTAAATCAAGTGGTAAGGATAGAACCATGACCGAACAAGATTCAGACTTTGAACCCGAAAATGAAGTAAGAGACGAAGCAAAAGCCCAAGCAAGTGACCAAACAAAAAGCCCAGCCCAAACAGACAGCGAAAACCAACCTGTTCATGTCAGTGAACAAGCCCCCGATGAAAAGAAGTGGGATTATCCCAAGTGGGTTGATACTTTTCAAAATTGGTTGGGTAATTCAAAAAACAACGAGATGAAAAATCTAGTTGATTTTTTTGACCGCTCTGGACAATGGTGGGCGACAGCCAAAGATTTAACCAGCGAAGAGTTTGCTCAAAAAAGTGTTTACCTCAAACGTGACTTGATGATGTTTTATCGTCATTACCAGCAGGATATGGCTGAGTCGGATTTTTTCCGGGCGGTGAAAGAGTCGGCGTGGAAAGAATTGGCCGATATGACCGATAAGGCACAAATTGAGTGGCAAGAGCTAGAACAGGATTTTCGTCACCAGGGTATTTACAAAAAGGGCGAATGGGTTGGCATGGGCACCATTGTGTGCAAATCATGTCATTATAAAATGGAATTTGTCCACCCAGAAGAGCTGCCCGCTTGTCCAGAATGCGGTGAATCAACTTTTTTGCGTGAAGCGTTGGCACCTTAAGTCGCTATGCTGATATACTGCCAGCCAATTTATCCTGCCATATAATGAGGGATCAGGTCTTGACCGCTCACCTAAAACTAGACATCGAAGCATTATCACCAGCGATTGACCTTCAGGCTATTCACGAAAGCCTGTCGGTTGACGCTCACGAGCCGATTAATTTTATCGGCCAAAAACGCGCCCGGGCCGCACTGGCTTTTGGTTTGGGCATCGAATCATTGGGTTACAATGTGTATGTCATGGGCGAATCGGCGCTTGGCCGCCACAGCCTGATTGACGAACACCTCAAGTCGGTTGCCAAGAAAAAAGGCACACCGGATGAGTGGTGTTATATCAACAATTTTGATGATAACCGGGTCCCTCGGGCCATTCGCCTTAAACCTGAAGAGAGTAAGGTTTTTTGCGACGACATCAGCAAATTGATTGATGAGTTGGTCGACACCTTTCCAGCAGCCTTTGATCACCCCAGTTATCAGCGCCGTAAAAAGGCCATCGACCGGGCGTTTAACCTCAAATACGATGACGCGCTCGAAAAAGTCGAAAGTGAAGCATTAAGACAAAAAGTGGCGTTGTTTGAAGATAACGGTGCCGTGACGTTTTCGCCCGTAGTGAATGATACGCCGCTTGATGACGCCGAATTTGCCAAGCTGTCTGATGAAGAACGTACGCATTTTTATGACATTATTGGCGAGCTTGAAGTTTTTTTGAACGAACAGTTGGTCGAACTCGCCCAGTGGAAGCGGGAAGTGTCGGTGCAAATGCGCGATCTCAAAAAAGAAACCATCGAAAATGCCCTGCGCCCGCTGCTCAAAGCGTTAGAGCACAAATATAAAATTGAATTGGCGATCCTCAAATACCTCAAGGATATGCGCAAAGAGTTGGTGAATTATATTCACGAATGGTTATCTGAAGAAGAGTCTGAAAATAAAGAAGAGTTAGACAAACGCGCCATTTTTGAAGATTTGATCCAGCCCAATCCCCTGGTGCATTACAAAACCGATGACGGTGCGCCAACCATTTATGAACCGAACCCGACGTATCAGAACATTTTTGGAAAAATCGAATATTCGTCGATGCAAGGTTCACTCTATACTAACTTTTCGATGGTCCGTGCAGGTGCCCTGCACAAGGCCAATGGCGGTTATCTGTTGGTCGACGCCAACAAGTTGATGAGTCAGCCTTATGTATGGGATGCGTTGAAGCTGGCCATTAAAACCTGCAAAATCAACATCGAAACTCCAGCGCAAGAAATTGGCATGGTCAATTCTGTCAGCCTGACACCGCATCAAATACCGCTTAACGTTAAAGTGGTCTTAATGGGCTCGCGTGAATTGTATTATATGATGCAGGAATACGATGATGAGTTTAACGAGTATTTTCGTGTATTGGCTGATTTTGAATATACCATACCAGCGACAGACCGCACTTTATATGAGTTCATCCAAAAAGTGCTGAGCCATGTCGATGGGTTAGATATTGATGGCATCAGCGCAGATGCTATCGCAAGGTTGCTCGAATTTAGTTACCGACAGGCAGAGCACCAACATAAGTTGTCGGCTCGTTTTGCCCATGTGCTGGAGTTGATTCAAGAAGCCATTTATTACTGTGAGCAAGACGGTGAAAGTGTGATCAGTGCCGAGCAAATTAACGAAGCACTCGAAGGTCATAAGTATCGCTCGGGACGCATCAGTGAATCTTTCCTTGAAGACCTTAAAGAAGGTCAGATTCTGATTGATACCGAGGGCGAAAGCATTGGTAAGCTCAATGGTTTGACCGTGCTTGAGATTGGAGACACGGTATTTGGCACGCCTGCACGTATCAGTTCTACGGTTTATGCCGGTGCCAGTGGTGTTGTGGATATTGAACGAGAAGTGGAGTTGGGCAAGTCTATTCACTCAAAAGGCGTGTTGTTGTTGACCGGTTACCTTGGTCACAAGTATGCCCAGGAGTTTTGCCTGACGCTATCGGCAAATATCGCCCTTGAGCAATCTTATGGTCATATTGATGGCGACAGCGCCTCGCTTGGTGAGGTGTGTACGTTGATCTCGGCCATTGCGCGGTTGCCGCTCAAACAATCTTTTGCGATCACCGGCTCAATCAACCAACATGGTCAGGTTCAGTCAATTGGTGGGGTCAACGAAAAAATTGAGGGCTTTTTTGAGCTGTGCAAAGCGCGAAAGTTAACCGGCGAGCAAGGGGTTATCATTCCGCAAACCAATGCCATAAATCTGGTCTTGAGCCAAGAGGTGATCAATGCCTGTGAACGTGGTCAGTTCAGTGTGTATTGCGTGGATACGGTGGATGATGCACTCGAAATCTTGACAGGACTCAAAGCGGGCACTTTGTCTAAACGGGGCACTTACCCGAAAAACTCGGTAAACTTTAAAGCGGTCCAAAGATTAAAAGCGATTGCCGATATTGTAGCGGGTAGTGATGGGGATTGATTAACTCTCTTTTTAAGTCTTAGTCAAATAATTGGCGAACACTGGGTGTTCGCCATTTTTTTTGCTCTTTATATCTCCCGCTTACAATCTTTACTGGGCACGTGACTTTTGCGACACCCCTCTGCTGTTTGTTATTTTTACAATATCTGGACTTAATTTAGTCAATAAAACCTATGCATAAAAGCTGCCAAGTCCCTTTCGTGGGATACAAAAAGTACGGCATAACGAATTTATGATGGTTTTTTGTAATTAACTTTGTTTTTTTTATATACAACTTGGTGTGAGGGTTGGCTTTATCGGTAATCATAGCTCTAATATAGAGGTTAAATATTATTTTGTGTAAAACACGCTAAAAAGAACAATAAACAAACCGTAATAGCGGGGACATTATCCGAAGTTATTGTTTTGGTTGTAGTTTAGGGGGTACTGTTTACCCGTATTGTCAGACAAGAACACACCGAATTACCACTATTTCTGGAAAAAACAGTGAATCACCTTGGTATTATATAAACTAATGTGAATTTATTCTGCCTGTTATTTGACAGGTCCTACCTCAACCATTAATATAGTGTCATCCCAAGCCAGTGAAGGCGATTTAGAGGTACTAAGTGATTCAGGGTGGCCAAAGTAATTTCAAAGTCGGTTAACGTCCATAAACCATTATTGATGATGTTTACGGGGGGAAGCTGCATTTAAGTAAGTGAAACTAGCATAAACAATACAAACGTATTGTCGTTGAGGGTAAGCACTGGCTTAATTCAAAAACAATAATATTTACTTAAAACTGTCACGTTAATTGCATTCGAACTGAGATTCGAATATTTGTATTCACATAAAGGATTTTATAATTGAATAATTTTTTTAAAAACACAGTGACCTTAGGGTTATTATTTTTTGCTGTGTCATCTGCTGCGGTTGTCAGTGGAGGCAAAGAATTCATCAGTGCCGAGAACGTTATATCCCAGGATGAGGCGGTGATCAGTGTTCAGCGTTCCTTGATACGCAAAAAATTTGAACCGGTGAGCTTGGTGACTAACCAAACCCAATATATTGTGCAGCCAACAGAGGTGTCGTATCAAACGGCTGAGGCCATTATTACCATGGTCGGCAAAAGTCTCGACAATCGTGTCGAATATGCCAATGTCAGGGTCGCCATTATATACAACACCGAAACTAACAGTTATTCTGCCGGAGAAGTCTCAGTTAAGTATACGAACAGTCGCAAGCGCCTATAAGCGATTAAAATAGCGGCGGGATAGGTTTAAAACTTGTCCCGTGTTCCTCTTGCCTTAAAATATTTGCCGCATCGCCTTAAAATACCTTTATACTTACCTTTTGAAACTTATACAGTTGAGTTTGTTACTTTGTATTAAAGGCTTGTTGAGACAAGTTGAGGAAACCCCACCCGGCATGAGCGATCTGGATACCATTAAACTGATAGAAAAAGAATTGGGCTTGAAGTTAAAGCGTCTTGATCACATCAGTTGTTTTGAAAAAAGCTACACCCTGGATGAAAACGGTAACGTCGATGGTTTGTCGCTTTATGGTTTTGAGATCCAGTACCTGCAACGGATTTTTGAGTTTTTAAAGGCGCTAAGCCATTTAAAGCTGTTAGAATTGATGCGTAATCAAATCAGTGACATCGGTTTTTTGCAGGGGCTGCCACAGTTGCAACGGTTAAATCTCAGCTCCAATCAAATCAGTGATATCTCGGTGTTAGAGCAACTCGATAACTTGCAAGAACTGTGTTTAAGCAATAACAGCATCGGTGAAATTGAGGCACTGCAAAGTCTGACCAAACTGCATACCTTGGATTTGTTTTTCAATCACATTACCGATATAAGCCCGTTACGTGAACTTTGCTTGCTAAAAACGGTGTACCTTTCTCATAATTCGATTGAAGTTTTGCCCGTGTGGATCACCGAATTCGATACCGACATTGCTTATCAGCAAACTTCCGCCAAAGAAATTTTTAACCTCTATGAAAACCCAATAAAAACCCCGCCACTTGAAATTGTTAAACAGGGTAAGCGGGCTATCGGCAACTATTTTGAACAAATCGCCAAACAGGGCAAAGCCAATATTTATGAGGCCAAGTTGATGCTGGTGGGCGAGCCGGGGTCGGGTAAAACCACTTTGCTCAACAAACTGTTTGCCCGGGACTTTCCTGTGCCCAATACGGCACAACAGTCGACCATGGGCATTGACGTGCGACAAAATTGGCGTTTTGGCAATGGCGATGGTAAAGATTTTAAAGCGCATATCTGGGATTTTGGTGGTCAACAAATTCAATACATGTTACATCAGTTCTTTTTGACCTCTGATTGTGTTTATGTGTTGATGGCCGAAAAACGCCGTGAGCTGAGCAACTTTGATTACTGGCTCAACATTATTAATTTGCTGGGTAAAAACTCGCCAGTGGTGGTGTTGTTTAACGAAATTAATTTTGATGCCATTACCTCGTTTATTTATGACGAGAAAAAATACCGCGATTTGTTTCCCAATCTCGATTTGCAACGCCTCGATGTCAATTTTGCGGAAATTGACGATGGTCGTTTTGATGTCCTACTGCATAACCTCAAAAACAAGCTCAGCGCATTGGATCACATGGGTAACGAAGTGCCGGCTAGGTGGATAGACATTCGTTTGGCTTTAGATAAAATAAAGGAAAAAAAGCACATTCGCATCAAGGAGTATTTTGATATTTGTAGTTTGGTTGGGGTAGATGAAGAGCCCGATCAAATGCTGATCCTCAAATATTTTCACCTGTTGGGCATTGTGTTGCACTTTAATGACGACGACAACCTGTGTGATACGCTGTTTTTGGATCCCAACTGGACCGTTGATGCGGTTTATTCGATATTGTCTAATCAAAAAATCGAGTCATGTCACGGTATTATTGCCAAATCTGACATTGAAGAAATATGGCGCGACAAGGGTTATGACTTTGAAGAAAGAGCCAAACTGTTGCAATTGATGTTAAAAGACAATTTTGAGTTGTGTTACAAGTTGCCTGTTGGCCAAGACAAATACATCATGCCGTCATTAATGTCGCCTCAAAGACCCCCTTACGAGTGGTGTGATGACAACAATTTACAATTCAGGTTTCAGTATCCATTTATGCCCAAGGGCATTGTCAGCCGTCTGATAGTGCGATTGAACCGTTATGTCGATGAAGACAAAATCTGGCAAGAAGGGGTGGTATTCAACAAAGACGGTGTGATGGCCGAGGTGACTGAACAAAAGACGTCCAAAGAAGGATTAAAAATCATTGCGATTCGATTGCGTGGCAATGCCAGCGAACGCAAGGATTTGTTGACTTTGGTACGCGAAGAGATCAAAAACATTCAAAGCAGCTCTTTTTCAAACTTGCCGTACGTCGAAATGGTGCCCTGTTGTTGTAAAGAATGCGTGATCAGTGCCACGCCATACTTTTTCGATTACAGCTATATCGAAAATTATCTGCACAAAGGCAAAACCCATATTGATTGCCGAATCAGTACTGAGGCTGTGGATATTCCTGTATTGGTCGGCAGTGTGTTCAACCTTGATGAAATTGAGTCTAGAGTCAAGGACATGGTTGAGCAAAGCCAGAGCAACATCAACATTAACCTCAGCAATATTGGTAATACCCAGACCCATGTTGAACAAACCGCGCTATTGACTGCCACTCAGACCCAGACGCAGACCCAAACGATGTCGGTAGATATTAAGATTGATGTTAAAACAGTGCAGGGATTGTTTAACAACCTCAAAGAAGACATTCTTGATGAAATCGATATTGAAATCGATGACGAAAAAGAGAAAAAACGCATCACCAACGAATTGAAAAAGGCGGGTAGGGCATTTGATGCACTTGAAGAGGCGGCTGGGCGTGAAGACCCAAATCTCGATAGTGCCACTAAAAGCCGTCTCAAAGAGTTTGTGGCTAACCTTGCTGATGAAGATTCTCGAATTGGCAAGACACTTGGGCTGGTGTCCAAGGGCCGCGAAAAAATGCAGGCAGTGGGCAGAGCTTATAATAGTGTGGCCCCATTCTTTATTTTACCGAGCATTCCGCCGCCGTTGCTTGGTGATGATAACGACTAAAAAAGGATATGGTACGTTTTAGGATGTTAATGGCACGCAACAATTTGATTATTTTTTTGAAATTGCCTTAGCAAATGACTAAGCTCAAGTTGCAGATGATGAGCTTTCTTCACAAATGTTTGGAACAAAAATCACATGACCAAAAAAAAGTATGACATTCTGATTGTCGATGATACCAAAACTATGCGAATGATAGTTCAGGCGGTATTGTCAGGTATGGACAGTCACTTTGATCTTGCCGTAGATGGCATGGAGGCTTATGAATATATCAAGAAAAAACAATATGATTTGATCATATCAGATATTCATATGCCACGCATGAGTGGATTGGAGTTGTGCAACAAGGCACGTTTGGAGCTCAAATTTAAAAACCTGCCCATTTTGATCATGACCACCGACAACTCATACGATACTGTGCAAAAAGTCTTTCAAGCCGGTGCCACCGATTTTATCAACAAACCCATCAATGAACTGGAATTGACCTCACGGGTCGACCGTCTGCTCGAACAGCGACGGGTCGAAAAAGAACTGTATATTGCCCAATCGGGCGCAGAAAAGGCCAACCTGCGAAAATCTCGTTACCTTGCCAATGTAAACCACGAACTGAAAACCCCGCTCAACGGTATTTACGGTTACGCTCAAGTGCTGCAAAGTATGGAGGCTGATCCCGAAAAACTGGTGATGCTCAACATGATGGTCAAGGCCAGCGAGCAAATGACCTCGATGATCAACCAACTGCTTGAATTGGAGCAAATTGAAACCGGACGAATTGAACTGAAAAAAGTGGACATTGCGGTATTTGATATGGTCGAAAGGTGTGTTTCTATCAACTTGCCATCAATACACAACAAAGGCGTGTCGATTAACCTTGAGGTGGATAATTCGCTGGTCATTAACAGCGATGAAGACATGTTCTATTCGATATTTACTAATTTGTTGACCAATGCCATCAAATACAACAAAAGCGCCGGTACCATTCATATTCAAAGCAGTAAAGAGGGTGATGATGTTTGGTTGCATATTAGGGATACCGGTGTTGGCATGAACAAGGATCAAGTGGCCAGAATTTTCGAACCTTTTATTCGCTTTGAAGGCGACAATTCACAAGCCGAAGGCCATGGTTTGGGTATGGCCATCACTAAAAGCTCGGTAGATGCTTTGGGCATGCATATGCGCATCGACAGTGAAGTCAACAAAGGAACATCGGTGTCGTTACAAATCGCTTAACACTTGTTTTACCTCTGGTTTTAAAGGGGGGGTTTTAAAGAGGGGTTATAAGTCTGTTTTAAGGTTAGGGCCTGTTGATCTTTGGAGTTGATTTTTGCAGCTGTTTGTTTGTTATTTGTACAAGGCAGAGGTGATGCAGCGTGGTTATTCCACATAAATCAGCGATAACGCCGTAGAAAGGACAAACAAACGCTGCCCTTTGGGTT
>JABSOG010000265.1 GCA_013216025.1 Algicola sp.
TTCACCCTGCTCGGTCGGCCGTTCATCAGCCTGCGCGGTAGCTCGCTCATCAGCCTGCGCGGAGCGCGCGGTAGCTTGTTCGTCAGTCAGGGCGGCATCGAAGATCCTCGCGGTATCGGCAAAATGCAGTGCTTGCATGCCATTACTAAGCTGCCTTGACTGACCGTTATAAACCAAAAACGACTGGGTGACATTGCTCGAATGACTGGCTATCGATTGGAACTTTTTCAGCCCTTTGAGCTGTGAAGACGAAAAGGTCGCAGCCGATTTTATCTCAATCGCCACCAAGTCTCTGCCATCTTTCCATATCAGGTCAACTTCATGACCCCTACTGTCACGGTAATAATAAATATCGGCCATTTTACCTTGGTTATATCGGGCTTTAAGACATTCGAGCACCACTAGGTTTTCAAAGATATGGCCCACCAATGGATCCCGGGGGATTTGCTCAGCTTTTGAGATGCCAAGTAAAAAACTCAACAATCCCACATCGGTAAAATAGTACTTGGGCGACTTGATCACCCGCTTGCCAAAGTTTTCAAAATAAGGCGGTAATTTGAACACAATAAAAGAGGCTTCTAAAATCATTAGCCAACTTTTAATGGTTTTCAAATCGACACCAACATCATTTGAAAGTCTATTAAAATTAATTACTTGACCAACCCTCCCGGCCAATAATTTTAACAGTTTATCGAACAAGGCGAGATTCCTCAAGTTAATCAATAGTCGAACATCTCTTTCAACATAGGTTTGATAATAATTGGAATAGGCGGTGCTTGGTCGTAAAGAACGGTCATAAATTCGGGGTAAAAAACCGGTGTAACAGTAATCTTCAAAACCCTTTAAGTAAGTGCCATGGTCACTCAATTCATCCACCGACAAGGGCAGTAAATTGAGAACTGCGGTGCGTCCGGCCAACGATTGGGATACCGCCTCACGCAATTGTAATTGATGTGAGCCGGTCAAGATATATTTGCCTGTTTCCCCGCTTTCATCGGCATCAACCAAGACCTGTAAATAACTCAATAGCTGGGGTACACGCTGAATTTCATCGATGATCACTTTGCCATTAAATTGCGCCAAATAGGCTTTTGCATCATCTTGCGCAAACTGGCGCTCTTCAGGCACCTCCAGGTTTGAATACTGATAACCTTTAAGGAAGCTTTTTGCGAGTGTCGTTTTGCCCGCCTGTCTGGGGCCAAGAATGGTCACTATCGGATACTCTTTGGTGAGTAACAATAGCTCGTTGATGATTTTTCGTGTGATCATTTTATTATAATAGCAGTGTAATATTAGATGTAAACTCCTATATTACACCATTTCTGACTCACTACCGCGCAAGCTGCACCAAATCAAACGTTCAAAAAATGGTGTAAAATAGGAGTTGGACTCCGATAATACACCATTTTCACCTCACTACCGCGCAGGCTGAATTCACTGCTGCGAATGCATCCCTTTGTTCCCTGACCAATTTTATTTATCATCCTAGGGCCGGCCCTAGCAATCATTATCACCACTAAAGCGTTTCAACACCCGGCAAATATTGTCTATTAGAATCGGCTTGGCGATAAAATCGACCATACCCGCCTCAGTGCATTTGATTTTGTCTTCGGTGTAAACGTTGGCCGTCATCGCCACAATGTTGGGGCTGTTTTGACCATATTGTCGAATGATTTCTTTGCAGGCAGTGAGCCCATCCATCACCGGCATTTGCATATCCATAAAAATCAACGAATATTGGCGCAGCTTTAAAATATCCAGTGCTTCTTGGCCATTATCCACGGCATCACACTGATAACCCAACTTCTCTAAAATAGCCAAAGCCACCATTTGATTAACATAGTTATCTTCTACCACCAAAATATCATGGGGATAATCTGCCGACATTGTCTCATCGTCTTCGTCATTTTGTGCTGCATTAATTTCGGCTTGTGGTTCAGTTAGCAGCGGGATGGTCAACGTAAAAGTAGTGCCTTTTTCTACTTCAGAGTGCAATTGGATCTCGCCTTTCATTAAGGCAATCAGACTGGCACTAATCGATAGACCCAATCCTGTGCCGCCAAATTTTCTGGTGATTGAGCTGTCCACTTGAGAGAAGGCTTTAAATAATTTTTGTTGATTGGCCTGACTAATACCTATACCGGTATCAGCAATTTTAATGATGAGCTTAATGTGTTTATCATCAATAGGTTTGGCATCGACATTGACAGAAACCTTGCCTTGCGGGGTAAACTTTACCGCATTGGCTAAAATGTTGCCGATGATTTGACTGATGCGGGTGACATCACCCCGGACAAAGTGCGGCGTGTTTGAACTGATAAACTGGCTGAGTTCAATGTCTTTGGCAGAAGCGGCATGAGACGATAAATGAAGAACATCATTGATGCATTGGTGTAAATCAAAGTTAACCACCTCCAGTTCCAAACTACCAGATTCAATTTTACTGAAATCCAAAATATCGTTCAAAATCAGCAATAACCCATTACTACTAGATTTAACTGTGCTCAACAGTTGCCGCTGTTGAACATTCAGACCTGAACCTTCGAGCAAAGTCACCATGCCCAAAATACCGTTCATGGGGGTGCGAATTTCGTGTGACATATTGGCCAAAAACTGGGACTTGGCCTTATTGGCGATATTCGCCTGCTCGACTGCGGCCTCTAACATTTGGTTTTTTTGCTCTTCTGACTCAAGGGCTTGCTTTTGTGCCTCTTGATGATAAACAAGATCTTCGTGCAAATGGCTAAGGCCCATTAAGATTTCGGCAGAGGCAGGACTTTTTTTATAAAGCGATTCAATCTCCTCATCGGTGATTGAGCAATGACCGCCGGAGATATTCATCAGGTGTTTAATCACGGTTTCAGAAAAAGCTTTATCGATGCTCATCAATGATCATCCGCAAGCGCAGCCTCGGCGTCCGAGCGCTTGGTGTGCACCGAAAAATCCAAACCCGAACCGCCGAGCACAAATTTTGCTGCGACATTGATCAGAAAATTTTTATCAGTAAAAGCCGCCGCTTTTTTGAGGCCTCTGTGTTTTAGTGGCGCAAAGACACTCCTTAAGCTCTCGCGAATTTTGGCATTGGGCGGCTTTGAATCGGTCAAATCGATTAACAGTGAAAAGCTATTGAGGTTTTGCAACAACTCGTCAATTTTGTTGCCAAACTGCTCGACCTGCCAACAAGACATCACCGGCACTTCTTTCCAGTAAATCACATCAGATTGATGTAAATAAATTCGATTTTTGATGGCCTCAATTTCAGTCTCACTACTATCGGGACCGTACTCTTTTTTTTCAATCACATGCGGCATTAAAGTTTAACCCTAGGGCATTTGAATTAATCCAATCATACCTGAGATTTTGAACCACAACAGGGGTTTGTCAAGCCATCAATTACGCGCATAACCATAACCCTGATTGCTGATGGTTGTGGCAACCCCATCGACAAAACGAATTTTTTGTACCAGTCGGTTGGGGCCAAAGTCGTAAGTCCAGTGTTCAATCAACACTTCTTCTTCGCGCTCATGACGAATTTCAGCTTCAGAATTGCCGCGACGATATTGGGTTGTGGTGTAACCTTGAGCCCTATTTCGGTAGGCTTTTTGATGGCTGCCCTGTTGTTCGTCGTGGGTGTGGTAACGAGGTTTACCAGAGCGTTTAGCGCTAACCGAGCTAGAAAGATAAACTACCTTTTTATCGACGTAAGCCGGTTCGCCGCAAAGTCGAAAAAACTTGTATTGGCTGTCGCCGGTTTTAATCACTTTAGAATTACAGCGCAGGCCTGACGCCATGGCAGAATGGGTAAGTAACAGAACGAATAATATGAGGGATACTTGGCCGAGTTTCATGATGTCTTCCGGTTTTGCTGTAAATAATGGTAGGATTTTTCAAGAATAGTTGAATGAACCTGAATGTTGGCTGAACCGGAATCATATCAGCCAATATCATAGGAGCCTGCTACCTGTTACCTTTTATCATCGCCTATGCTTAGGCACAAAATTCAATTTAGACACTGGCACCACCTTTCTAACCGGAAATTCTTCAAATTCTTTGCGCACAATAATGTGACCCAAACGACTTTCGATGGCACACAGATTTCTAAAGTTGTCTTTTGACACAAACGAAACCGCTTCGCCACTTAAACCTGCACGGCCCGTACGACCTATTCGGTGAATATAATCATCGACCTTGTCGGGCAAGTCGTAATTCACCACGCGCGAAAGCTCATCAATATCAAGGCCTCGGGCGGCAATGCCAGTGGCGACCAAAAACTTAAGTTCGCCAGATTTAAAGTCGGCCAAAACGCTTTCGCGTACCGCCTGTGCTCTGCCCCCGTGTATGGCTTGCGCATCAATACCGCGTTTTTCTAACTGGCTCACCAGCTTGGCTGCGCCTTGTTTTGTTTCAATAAAAATCAGCGCTTGGTCCCACTGTTGTTCTTTAATCAAATGGCTCAACAACGCCGACTTTTTGTCTTTGTCTACCGTCACCAGCCATTGGTCGATTTTTGGCTTTGAAGCTTTGTCACGAGAGATCGCGATTTCTTCGGGGTTAATCAGCGATCTTTTGGCCAAAGTCCGTACATCTCTACCCAGCGTGGCCGAAAACAACAAGCTTTGACGCTCCACCGGCAGCCGTTCCATGATTTTATTGATGTCTTCAATAAAGCCCATATCCAACATTCTGTCGGCTTCATCAAGAACCAACACTTCAAGCTCGTCAAAATGCAGCGCCCGTTGATGCGCCATATCCAACAGCCTGCCCGGCGTGGCAACCAGAATATCAACGCCATCTATTAAGCGTTCTTTTTGAGGAGCAGAATCAACACCGCCATACATCGCCATAGAAGTGAGGTTTAGATACTTGCCGTATTGGGCAATGTTGGCTTCAACCTGTATCGCCAGCTCGCGAGTGGGCGTAAGAATGAGCGCTCGAATACGCTTACCGCGCAGCGTGCGATCTTTATTAAACATCTGCAACAATGGCAACGCAAAACTGGCGGTCTTACCGGTGCCGGTCTGCGCTGCGGCGATGAGGTCGCTACCCCATAAAATTAGCGGTATAGCCTTCTCTTGAATCGGCGTGGGCGTGGTATAACCGAGCTCAGCTACGGCTTTTAATAATGGATCACACAATCCAAGTGATGAGAATGGCATACAGAACCTCGGCAAGAAAATTAGAGGCGTGGAGTATAACAGCAATGGATGTGGCGTAGAAGAGATTGAAAAAGCCAAACACGCAACCACAGTGTCCAAACAGATTTTACATTAACCCGACTTATTGTTAATTTATGCCGATAAACACCTGTGTCAAATAAACTACCCCGCAATAAGCTACGAGAAATCACCCCAATTTTCTCCACGCTTTTTGGCCACTACGTGGCCTTATATAAAGATGCGAAGCAGATTTATTGAAAGGATTAACTTAATTTAAAGGGCCCCTATAATGAAATTAACCCACTTTATCCTGTTAGCCGTTAGCGTGTTGCTGAGTGCGTGCCAGACAACCTCTCAACCACAAAACCCCCAATTACTCTCACAAACACATGGACTATTGTTTGTTCATTTTCCTCGTTTGATGCCACGCCTAACCGTACGCTCAGTCAAAGGCAATGACAGTTACTCACTCGAAACCGATGGGCTGAATAAAACCGCTCGCCTGTGGTTGCCCCCGGGCGAATATGTGTTGGACTACGCGGGATTCGGCGTTGGCGGCACCAAGCTCAATGGCTACCCGCACATTCAAATCAATACCGGACAAATGACCAGCCTAGGTGGCTTGATTAATTTTGGTGTCGGCGAAGGACAATCAATCTGGTTGGCAAAATCATTTGATCAGACCGAAACCTTAGCCAACGACCAGCTCAAACAATACGCCAACCTGTTCAAAACTGAGCAAGTGATCCGCTGGGCACCCGACTTTGTGCCAAGAATAACTGACATGCAAAGACGAAGTTCAGGACAGGGATTAATTGTCGACTGGTTGACGCAGTACAGCGATTCTCAAGCACAAGGACAATTAAACAAGGCCCTAAGGGACACCAAAGATATAGACACCTTTTATGCACTAGCAGTGAAATCTCTACCACCATTTGCCAGACAAGCCCCTGCCGTAGACGATGAAAAGAGCTTGTACTATGGCGCAGATTTAGGCCAGATAAAGAAAAGAACCACTGATGGCGTATGGACAACCTTGGATACCGGCGCGCTGCAAGCCATTGCAAAAGTTTACTGGTTCAACGGCAAATTAATCGCCGCGGGTTACACCAAAACCCTGTACATCAGTGAAGACAAAGGGCAATCATTCAAAGTATTAAAAACGTTTTTACCCGCCGAGATAATTGTCGATATAGACAGCAGCAACGACCATTTGTATGTGCTAACCACTCGTGCAGCCGAACCTGCAACCCCGTCCACCAGCACCTTAAAATTTGAGGTCATCGTATACAAAGGTGCCGCGACCGCGCTAGAGAATTTAGCCGCAATAAAAAGCATCCCCCATGCAGGCGTCACGTTAAGAGATCCCAAAGCAGAATTAGTGAACAACCGTTATTACGTTGGTCTTGAACCCAAGCAACTGAAATTCATGAACATTGACGACGAACAATGGTTTGACATACCGACACCGCAAAAATTCACCACATTCAATGTCTCAGACAACGAAGTGATCACTTTGTTTAACATCCAAGGCGCCTTTTCTGACTTGTTTATCTCTACCGACCGGGGCCA
The DNA here is from genome assembly GCA_013216025.1 of Algicola sp. Lineage (GTDB taxonomy): Bacteria > Pseudomonadota > Gammaproteobacteria > Enterobacterales > Alteromonadaceae > JABSOG01. The sequence continues at coordinate 6,729 of JABSOG010000265.1, forward strand.
ACATTGGCAAGAATTAAACACCCCATCGTATGTGATTGAAGACATTTTCTTTAACACAACCACCGAAGCCATCTCTCACAGAACCGAACCCAACGCCTTTACCGTCAGCTTTTTTGTGCAAAAATACCTTGCTGGCGCGGATAAATGGCAAAATATCACCAAAGCACCCGATGAGTGTAAATACATGGTTGAAAATGAATTTAGGCTGGCCACTTTTTGCGTGACCAAGTCAGATACCATCCTCAGCTTTAAAAACAGTCAATGGGTTAAGGAAAAGTATAAATAATTCCCGCTTGGAGAGTGTCGTAAAAGCCAACTATGAAGAAACATTGTATGCGGAGCATTTATGCCCGCATCACTTTGCTCGAATCACCTTCCAACACAAATGTCATCATCTACTACTATGAATACATAACTCTTCAAAAGCAGTACGACAAAAGCCATGGACAACAAAGTATTTCTCTCCCATTCAAGCAAAGACAAAGCGTTTGTGATCAAGCTGCGCAAGGTACTCGAAGTACAAGGTATCGATACCTGGATGGACAGTCGAGAACTGTGTATCGGCGACTTTCTTACTGACAAGATCACCAGCGCCATTAATGACACCAGTCACTTTATTGTGGTACTGAGTCACGCGGCGCTAAACTCCGAATGGGTAGATAAGGAGGTTAAGATTGCGCTTGGCAAACTCGATACCCTTAAAGTTATCGCTTTGGTTTTTGATGATGTTGGCACCGTAACAGTTAACAGGTTAATACCTAAAGACTTGCTGCGTCTGCCCATCAAAAGCTTTGACGAAATGATGTCACCGCTGTTTACTGCACTGGGCGAACAGTTGCCAAACGACTGGAAAGGTGCCCAAGAAGTTGCTGCGGTGTCGGTCGAAGAATTGGTGCTGCAATTATCTGACCCTACCCTTACTGTCGAAGAAGGTAGAACCCGCTTGGCGGCAAAAGCCCAGTTGTTCTTTTATCCTTCAGACAATTCTCGCACCGTAAAAAGTAAAAAGTACGACTTTGAAGCGCCAATTGGCGAGATAGAAGCGCAAGAAATCACTTGGTATGTCGAAAGCTATTTTCGCTGGCCTACCGGGGTGTTCAAAACCCGGGCGCAGGCCACTGAAAAGGCATTGCCCCAATGGGGTGAGACTCTTTATCAAGCGGCTTTAAGTGGCAAGAGCACTCAAGCTGCATTGAATGCATGGCAAAGCAAAACCAGCGGGCGGCGATTTTCGGTCGAAGTAGAAAGCGACTCAACCGAAGGTGAAACTGATCAGTCATCTCAAGAAGCCGCCAGCCGATTATTGGCGTTACCCTGGGAGATAATGCACGATGGCGTGGGGTTTCTAAATCATGGTGCCAACGCCGTACACATTCGCCGCCGTTTGCCCAATTATACAGCTGTGAGCTCAACCACGGCCAAACTGCCGATTAGAGTTTTGCTGCTCAGCCCCCGGCCAGAAAAAAGCGAAGACGGTGGTAGCGTAGGTTATATCGACCACCGCAGCAGTGCTTTGCCGCTGGTGCAGGCCATGGAAAATCTGGGCACCGATTTGGTTAAAGTAGACCTGTTGCAGCCACCCACATTTAGCGCATTACAAAAGGCGCTTAAAAAAGCCAAAGACAACAACGACCCTTACGAAATAGTCCACTTTGACGGCCACGGCGTATACGACAAAAAAGTCGGCCTGGGCGCACTGTGTTTTGAACATCCAAGCGACGAAAATAGCCTGCAACCGCGCTTGATGCAACTTGTCGATGCCAACGAACTGGCCGCCCAATTACGTCATTATGGTGTGCCACTGGTGTATCTCGACGCCTGCCAAACCGCCAAAACCGAAGAAGACCCCAAAGCTTCGGTCGCCGCCAAATTATTAGAACATGGCGTAGGTTCGGTGGTGGCGATGAGCCATTCGGTATTGGTGACCACAGCCGAAAAGTTTGTCGAAGCATTTTATCAGAGCCTTGCCGAAGGCAAACGGGTAGGCGATGCCATGCTGGCAGGCCAAAAGGCGTTGTACGACAACCGCTTCCGAATGAAAATCAGCGGCGCAGGCAAACTCAACCTACAAGACTGGTTTGTGCCGGTGTTATATCAAGAAGCCGAAGACCCCCAATTGTTTAACGTAAAACCGGGCGAGTCGGCAGTTGTGTTGCGCAAAAAACGGCGCAAATTGCTGTTGGGTGAATTGCCCGAAACCCCCAAGCATGGTTTTGTCGGTCGCAGTTATGCATTGTTGCAACTTGAACGGTTACTACAGCAAGAAAACTACGCGGTGATTCAAGGTGTTGGCGGCATGGGCAAAACAGCCATTGCGATTGAGCTTGTTCGATGGCTGGTGCGTAGTGGGCGTTTTGGTCGTGCGGTATTTATTAGTGTTGAATCGCAAAATGTGCAAGATGTAAAAGGCATAATTGACAAGATTGGCCACCAGCTGTTACCCAAATATGCCGTTACAACGTTCACTGACACAAAAGCTGCCTTGCAACCGATAGAAAGAGAATTAAGTGACACCCCTACCCTGTTTTTATTCGACAACATGGAAAGCGTATTACCCGACCAACAAGGCAATAACCCGGCAGGTGTTGCAGATGTAACCGACTTGCTTGCACTGTGTAATACCTTGCTGCAACAACCCAAAACCAGTGTGATTTTTACCAGCCGCGAAGCCCTGCCCGAACCATTTAACAGCGTCAAAAACACCGTAAAACTGGGTCGGCTAACACAAACAGAGGCAATAGAGCTGGTCGAAAAAGTCATGGCAGAAAACGGCTACGAACCGCCGGAATCCGACGATGCCAGAACCCATGAAGACATCACTAATCTGGTTGATTCTGTCAACTGCCATCCCCGCGCCTTGGTATTGCTGGCCAAAGAGGTGAAGCAAGGGATAAAAGCCACCACTGCAAACCTTGCTGAATTGATGGCCAAACTGGAAAAAGAAAACCCCAATGACCGCGAAAACTCACTGTATGCCAG
>JABSOG010000266.1 GCA_013216025.1 Algicola sp.
GTGGCGGGTTGTTGCCGACCAATGGACTGACCAAAGCGGCTGCGATTGTCACGGTTTCTCCCGAGATCTCATGACCATAATTCAAGGTAACTGGGTTATCGGATAAGTCTGCATCTGCGTCTGGCTCGCCATTGTTGTCGCTGTCTTCGCCTGCTTGCCAAATGACTGACGACAAGGTCATATCGAATTTTTCGCCTGCCCGGGTAAATACGTCACCGCTGTTGTCGGTTGCCCCCGGGTTCATGCCTATGTTCATGTAAAAGCCAAAGGGCCTTACCACAAAGCTGTTGCTGGTGCCTTTCATATCGGTGGTTTTGTCTGGTGACAATACAATCGACCTTTGCGCGTGCAGTTTTATTTTGCCTGCATCTGGGTAGGTTATTGCGATTGTCGCCTTCGAATCGTTACCAAATAGCAGATTATGGCTGGCATAGCTGCTGTATTCTTTTAACGGGTTGGTTTCGCCGTTGTTGGTTATTGTAACCGCGTTAGACGGGCAATTGTTGGGGTCTAAACACTGGTAGACTTTGCAACTGCCGGGATCTTCACATTGATACGCTAGGTTTACTACGACCTCAGTATTGTTGGCAAAAAAGTCTGTACAGGCTCCGGTCGTAGTATCGGTTTGCACGGCTTGCAAGGTGATGGTTTTTTTGTTGTAACCGATGTTTGAAGGTTTGCCCGATATCTGACTGGGAATAATAAGATTGTTGTCATCTTCGTTAACAAAAATAAACCCGCTGTCTTCTAACTTGTAATCACAACTGGCCTCAAGCTGACCATTTTCATAACATTCTAAATCAGCACTGGGGCTGACGTTATTCATAGTCAATTTAATGGTGGTTGGCAAAATCTCAGCCAACTCAACGGCTATCTCCTTAGTAAAAGTAAGGTCTGTTGTTACGGAATTTAACTCACCATTGGTGGCCACCAGCGATAGGGTTGATTCACTTTCATAACGTGTTTCACACGCGGCATCGGCGCAGGCCTTTATCTTCACCTGTTGGGTTTTGCAGGTCAAGCCGCTGGCGTCATACTCAAATTGGTAGTGATGCACCACCGATCCGCTGGAGTTACAGACCCCACCAAAGTCGCTATTTTCAAGGGCATCGGCACGATAAACAATGGCGCTATTCTCTTTGAGCAATATCTGGCCTTCGGCCGAAACCGCACCGTAAACCCAACCATAGTCGGTCAGCTCTACCCCACCTTTGGAGTAAATAAAACCAGCAAAAGTGGCGTAACCCAGTTGAACTTTGTCGCCACTGTTCAAGTAATAAAGAAACAGCTGTGAGGCATCGCCATACAAACCGCGGTTGACTGACGACGAAGCGCTGAATGCGGCTTTGGTTTTGACAAAAAGACGAACGGTGCCAGAGCCGCTAACTCTGATGCGGCTCCCGACTTTTACTTCTAGTTCATCAATGTAATAATCACCCGCTGTCAGATAGACTGTAGACAAATAATCGACCATCAGACTTTTGAAGCGATAAGTACTGTAACCGCTGTTCATATAGAGAAAGCCGCCGTTCTTGACGATAACATTCTGATAGTCATTATTGGTAATTGTGTGGGTTCGACCTTCGACCGACAGGTCGTCAGTGGATGTATTCGCAATAAAGGTGGCAGTTAATGGCGGCACGGTTGTACCGCCAGCTGTACAATTACCGCTGCCGCAAGTAGTGAAAATACTATTGCTGTGAATCACGTTTTTAGAAGCCAAAACGGTGTCTGGATTGTACCTTAATCGTCCCCAACCCTCAAACCTAATACTGCCATTACTGCTGGCGTTAGTGGCTGCATCGGCAAAAGTGGTGGCGCAGGTATTGCCACTAGAACAACCCGCTGATGAAAAAACGATATCGCAACTTGCCCCGCTGCCATCACTACAAACCAAAGCCCTTGTCGGGGTTATACTGGTATTGGCCACAGCCAAAGTAAGCGTTTCAACGGTTGTATGAGTAAAATCAAAAGTCGTGCTGCCGGTAAACGTGGCTGAATGAAGGGTTGCACCATCAGCGGTAAAATCCAGGCTGACCAAATCAGTTGACAATACAGTGCAATCGGCATTCTTACAGGCTTTGATGGTCACCGTTTCTGCCGAGCAGGTTGAGCCACTGGCATCATGACTGATTTCATAGTGGTCAATTGTTGCAGCACCGCTGGTGCACGATGCGCCAAAGTCGGTGTTGGCCACGGCTGAGCTTTGGTAGGTTACCCAACTACGATCCTTAATATGTATCTCACCCGCTGCCGAGATGCCGCCATAAACATCACTGTAGCCGTAAGAATCGTTGCCATCTTTAATTTCAACCTTGCCCTGCGAATACATAAAAGCGGTGACCTGTGCACCACTTTCGACTTTTATTTTGTCGTCTTCACCGGTTGCGAAGTAATACAAAAACAACTTGGAGGCGTCACCGCCAGAGCCTCCGTTAATTACCGAACCTTCTTTGAACTTGGCTTTGCTTGTGGCATAAATTCTCACTGTGCCGCTGCCAATTACATTTAGAACACTGCCACCCTTGATCTCCAAATCTTCTATATAATAATCTCCAGCAGTCATGTTGATGGTGCCATGGTTTTCCAGCTTCAACTTTTTGAATTTATAAGTGCTGTAACTACTGCTCATGGTCAAGGTGCCGTAATTCTTGACCTTAACGTCTTTGTAATCGTTATTGCTGATGGTGGTTGAATACCCGTCAACATTCAGATTGGATGAAGAGCTGCGATAGTTAAAAGAGGCGGTCAAAGCTGGCACAACTGAACCACTGGCGCTGCAATAGGCCGATACACAAGAGGCGACATGACCGTTGTTGGTTACACGCGTGGTGGCCAAAATGCTATCAGAATTGCTGATAAGCCGGCCGCGATAGGTGAATTTGATGGAACCGTTTGATGAGCTGTTGGTTAAACCATCAGGATAGGTCAAGGCACACTGATCTGCATACGCAAGAAATGAGAATAAACAACAACTGACAATGGCCAAAACGAATCTGGCCAAACTATGAATTTTCATTAGTTCTTCCCGGTTAATGCCAACTTCGAATTCCGGTGTCGACTAATTGAAAACAGTGCCTCTACACTGGTAGTAGATTGTGGTAAAAAATAAGTCACTCGAAAACAGCGGTTATATTAACTTCTGGTGAATTTTTATACAAGTGACGTGTGTTATCGAATTGTATCGTGTTGTAACGATATAGAAAGATGGGGGAATGGGTTTGAGGGAAAAGGCATTCACCGTGGAGGTCGTCGTAAAAGCCACTAACGGAGACAAATTGGCGGGTGATTTATCCCCGCATCTTTTTCGTCCAGTTAACGAACATACTGTGGGATATAAAAGCGGGGATAAATCACCCGCCTACGAAAAAAAACGTCGGTGCAACGATGACCAAATCACTTTTACAACATCCTCCATGGATGAATTTGTCCGTGGTATGTTCTTTTGATTTTCGCGGCAGCCTACTTCTTCTCACGCCAGTAAATCACCCGGTCATTGCCCCTGAACTGGCCAAAAGTAGCGTTTTGCGTTGGCAAGTCGGTGTCACCAATACCGTCTACGCCTTCATCCCAATTAAAACGCAGCCAGGCATCGAGGTTTCTAATGGTCACCGGCACATAACCAACAATCTCGGTGCTTTGACCCAAAGTCAGGTTAAACGCGCCAGCAACGGCTGTTAACGTGGTATCAGTCGTATTAGCAGGGGCTAAATCGACCTGAACATCGCCGACATCACTGCTATCGGTGAGGCTCAACAGGTTGTAATTTGCCGCAAACGGCGTGACTTGGCTACTCGCCATTAAAACGTTGGCTGCGGCGATGGTCGAACAGCCGTCATCAGCAGATAAAATGAAATTGCTGCCATTCCACGCCTGTGTAAACAGCGGCAGGGTCAGGTTTTGGCTTGCCGGACCAAATACTTGCGCCGAATTTAATCGGCCATATCGATAACTGACCTCAACGGGCTGTACCTGCCCAAAGGCATCTAACCGAAAAGCATCACAGTCGTCGGCAACGCTGCAATCGCCCGCAGCCAAAGCGTTCATATCTGGCCCATTTACACCATTGTCAAACAAATCAATGACGATACCCGCTTCACCATCGTTGACTTGCAGGCCAACAAAAACATTATCAAACGGGCCATCAATAGCCGCATCTCGGGCAAAGTTCGGCGCAAAAGCGGCGGTGACACTACCACTGACCCAATCTGCCGGCAATGAACCAAAGCGACCACCAAGATTGAACCCGTCATCACTGTTTTCTGCGACAAAACCAAAGGTTGCCAATGCATGGTTGTCTGCTCCAGTACCCGTAGCAGTGTTGTAGTTACTCAGTGATATATCGCCTACCCCCTGTGCTTCAAGGTCGATGGTCATATTTACCGTTTGACCCATATAGCTAAAAGCACCACAAGTCTGGTTAATAGACGAGGCATTTAATCTGAAGTGGTTAGGCACAAATCGGCCCAGATTTGCGATGGCAGTCGTCATGGTATCCGACCCTAAGTAAGTCCCAGTACTTAATGCTGCATTGAGGCTGATAATGCCGACATTGTTCCAGCTCAGCGCTTGCGTTTTAGTCCCACCAGAAAAACCACTAAATGTACTGTTTGTCAGCGTTGAAGCATCTCCGGTCAAAGGACTGACAAGGGCATGGCTGACATCCACACCAACGGCAACGGTTTCTTGGCCAAAATTGGGCGTCAGCGCATTGTTACTGATATTGGCCCCGCTGTCGGGCACGCCGTTGTTGTCGGTGTCTTCACCCGATACCCACTGCACCGCAGACATCGTCATGTCAAAAGACTCGCCGGCCCGATGAAAAATGCCGCCACCATTGTTGGTCGCTTCTGGGTTATTGTCGGTTGTTGTCATCGACAAGCCAAAGGGTCTGACCACAAAACTGTTGCTATTACCCGTCATCAATTTAACCTCTCCTTCGAGCAGGGTCACCGACTTTTTGGCATACAGTTTTATCTGTCCGGCATCTAGATATTTTATTGTAATAATTGCTTTGGAATCTGAACTGAAAAACAGGTTATGACTGCCATAAGTATTATACTGGGACAAGTTATATGAATTGGTCGTATTGGTATCGGTATTAACATTAGTAATTGATGCAAGATTGCTAGAGCAGGTTCCAGGGTTTACACATTGATAGGCCAAGTCCACTGGTGTTTCGGTTTCATCTGGAAATAACGCCGTACATGCCCCGGTATTGGTATCGGTTTGCACAGCCTGCAAGACGATGGTTTTACTGTTGTAACCGGTATCTGATGGTTTGCCTGACAGTTGGGTCGGTATTATCTGGTTGTTGTCTGTCTCATTTAAAAAGATAAATCCGGTATCCGACAGGCTATAATTGCAATTGGCATCCAAAACCTCATTTTCATAACAGTATAACGTGGCACTGGGGCTGGGACTGCTCATGCTCATCGTCAAGGTTGTCGGCGTCGATTCTGCCAATATAATGGCCGTAGAGCCAGTAAAAGACAAACTGTTTGATACCGTTGCCGAGGGTATAGATGCTGTAAATGTTAAATCTGTCGAACTACCATAAAGCGAACTACAATCGGCATTCGCACACGCTTTGATAGTGACGGTCTCGGTTGCGCAAGTCAGCGCCGAACCATCATATTCATAACGGTAATGATCAACCCCCGAAGACCCAGAGTCGCAGGCACTGCCAAAGTCTGCGCTGGCAATTGCCGCGATTTTAAAGGTGACCGTGGCGGTATCTTTTATCTTTAACTCACCTTCGGCGGTGATCGCGCCATAAACACGACTAGAACCCTTAACTTCAACCTTGCCTGCAGAATACATGATAGCCGCAATCGTAGTGCCGCTTTCAACTTTCATTTTATCGTCGCCACCAGCGTCGGTGTCGGCGTAATAATAAATAAACAGCTGGGAAGCATCACCCGATGAACCACCGTTAATAACTGAGCTTTCCTTGAATTTTGCCTTGGTTTTAGCCCAAATTCTCACTGTACCACTGCCTATAACATTGAGCGTACTTTCGTCTTTTATTTCGAGGTTATCAATGTAATAGTCGCCGGCCGTCATATTGACCGTCGATTCCTCGTCGACCTTAAGCTTGGCAAATGTATAAGTAGAAAAACTGCTGCTCATGTTCAAGGTACCGCCGTCTTTAACCTTGACGTCGCCATAGTCGTTGGTGGCGATGGTCAGGGTTTCGTCGTCAACAGTCAGATTGGTCGATGAGGTATTGGCAGTAAATGAGCCAGTCATGGTGTCTACAATACTACCCGATGCAGTACAATTTACCGTGACACAAGTGGTGACGACAACATTAGATTTATGGGTAACAGTTTGGGTCGCCAAAATGGTGTCTAGATTGTCAATGACCTGACCTGATTTTTCAAACTTGATGTAACCTGCATTGTCACTGTTGTTGACAGCATCAGGAAAGATCGCGGCGCAGGTGCCAGCAACCGGACATCCCGCAGATAAAAATACAATGTCACAACTACTCCCACTACCATCATCACAAACTAATGCGTTATCGGGCGTAACACTGGGGCTGTCTACCGACAGGGTTAATGTTTCAGCGCTGGTGTGGGTGTAAGTAAAGGTGGTGCTGCCGGTAAATGAAGGACTGCTTAAGGTGCTGCCATCACCTTGAAAATTAAGACTAGTGGTGCCAGTAGCCAGTGACGAACAATCGGTGTTGGCACAGGCCTTAATGGTCACCGATTCTGTTGCACAGGTTGAACCAACGCTGTCATGGGTAATTTCATAGTGATCGACCACAGTGGGTTCGCCAGTACACTGCGTACCTACTGACAAGCCACTGATATCTTCATAAGTGATGGTCGCAGTGCCTTTGAGTTCAACCGTCCCATTGGCTGAAACCGCACCAATAAGTTTGGAGCTGTCGTGAATATGGACATCTTGTCCCGCACCATACAACACCGCTTTTACCGTAACATCGCCTTTAAGATGAATTTGTTCATAACCAACAATGGCCAAGTCCTTTGACGCGCTGCCTGCGTCGTTGTTAACCTCAACCGAATTCTCAATATCAAAGTGTACGTTAACATAAATGGTCACGGGGCCATTGATATACACTCTGGCGTTACCGGTAATTTCAAGCTCATTAAACCAGTACTCTCCCGGATTAAAAGTGATGCTACCATCACCGAAAAATTTACCTTTTTTAATCAGGTACTTGCTAGAATTGGCCAAAAAAGTTACATTTCCGCTACTGACCGTCAATTCATCGATTTCAGTGACACTATAGTCTCCTCCAGTGCCAATAGTTTTGGTTTCCCAAGTGATAGTGATGTCATTAGAGGCTGAGGTTTGTTCGAAGGTGGGCAACGTCAAAGCCGGTGATGTCGATGATGAGATAGTACAGTCGGCTGTGCCACAGGTATTAACTGACGAGTCCTCATCGAGATTAGCAAAAGCCAGTACGTTATCCGAATCGTTTATGATTTGTCCGCTGTCTTTAAATTTGATGGTACTAGAACTGCTATGCCCTTGAACTGAGTCAGGAAAATATATAGAGCACGAATCTGCTTTGGCGAAAGTTGGCAACAATAGTCCAACAACAACCAAACAAGCCGCTGTAAAACAATCATTATTCTTGCGTGTCGATATCATAAAAAAACCTCTATTGCCTAAGTATAGCCTTTTTTAGTTGCGCTTGTTTTCGGGCTTATCGCTCCCGCCCTTCAACTGCAATTGTTCTGACAGTTTTAAAATTTCCGGCCTCGCAAGTCGCGGTACTTTCTACCCGGTAATGGGTGAAATTATAGAAAAACTCGACGTTATTGATGGTAAAGCGAGTGATGTTAGCCACCACGGTGCAGCCATGAAACGCTACGGTATTGGATAAATCCAAGTTAAGTGTAGCGGTTGCATTAGCAGGTTCTGCCGCACTGAAGACCAAGTCTGTTTGACCATTGAGATAAAAGATTTTTTGCAAAGCTTGCTCTGCACCACTGTTGGCGGCGCTTAATGCCCGGGTACCATACACTTCATACGCAACCGAATCTGCGGCATTGTTGAATATATCCTGCAAAGCGACCGCCAGAAACACCATTACGGTGATCACAAACACGGCAATAACCAGCATGCTGCCACGTTGTTTCTTGCGACTGATTGGGCGGTTAATAGCGCGGTTTCTCCGTCTGACAATATTAGGGGACATTGATTAAGTGCACCTCATGGTGAAAGTCAATTTGTTCACCATTACGAAAAATCTCGAAGGTAAATTGGAATACCGCATTAGTCACTAATGTTGCTGAAGAATAATTAAAGGGCAAAGACCCTGCTTTGAGATCTTCAGCCATCAATGCCACGCTGATCCCCGCGGGTTCTGTCTGTAAGACCGTAGTTGGTGGCGTCTGTTGGCCCGTGGTTAGTGGCCAGTAATTGCCATACCGGTACAACTTTCCTGTTGTCGTATTAGCACAGTAACTAACCGCGTATTTTACAAGATAATAACGCTGAGTGGGTGAATCGGCATCAAATCGAACCACATTGGTCAATACTAAATCCTGTGTATCGGTGCCCACTGCCGGTGCGGCATTAAAACTGAATAAGTTACCTGTAGTCACGGCGAATGGGTTTGAACCGTAAACGTCATTTGATGTCAGTGGATAAACCGCTATTTTGTCAGCGCTAATACCACTGACCGCGTGCTTGACCACATGCAGTGTATTGGTTGCGACTTCGGGCGATACCGGAATATTAACATAGGTTGAACTCGCCACGATTGGCACAAACTCGACACACTGCACATTGCCCGATGTAGTGACCCGAACACTGTTGGGCAGGGCTTCACGAATTTCTCTGGTCAATCGCTCGATGGCAAAGCGGGTTTGGCTGAGCACTTGTTCGCGGCTGACCGCGTCTACATAAATCTGTGCGCCTAAACCGATAAAATTGCCCATACCGACACCCACGATCCCCAGCAACACAATCACCACCACCATTTCGATCAGCGTAAATCCTCTGACCAATGACTTGCGGCTTTGGGCTCGCATTAGAAGTTACCTTTGTAGGCGGCAAACTTAAAAGACTGCTTACCCGGCGTCACTATCTCGATATCTATTCTCTTGGCAGAAGTATTGCTATCGAATGTACCATCGTAGTTGCCATCGTAGTTAACTGTCACAATAAAAGTAAAACCACTGTATAGGGTGTCGTATGCATTGGCACTGTCGAGCTGTGCGTCCTCATGATCATACTCATCATAATCATCAACATCATCAAAAGTACTGGCGGTGGTTTCTCCGTCATCTTTGCCCAGAGCAACCACAGCTGTACAGGCAGTGCCCGCTTCGCCACAACGAATACCGGTATTAAGGTCGGTATTTTCGTCATAAGACTTACCAGTAATTTCATTGAGCAGCGATTGCCCCAACTCAGCAGCCCTGACCTGAAAGATAGGATCTGTGCTACCTACCGCGTACGGATAAAGCACGGACGTCAGTGCCGTCATAGAAATAGCCATAATCACGATACCGGCAATCATTTCAATCAGTGTGAAACCGCTTTGGTTTTTTGCAGATTTTAAGTGTGTAAAGTGCTTAGCAGCCATGAATATAACCTTCTGACTCGATACAAAGTGCTTTCGCATCGGCTGCGGTGATGGTCAAAGTGCACAGATTGCCGCTGGTACAGTTACCGCCAGAAGGTCTGCCACTAGTATCAAATTGGATTTGTGGGGTG